>NZ_JBMPPH010000043.1:0-34282 GCF_049340285.1 Undibacterium sp. SXout20W
GGTGAGATGTGTGTAGTTCATTATGCAATTTCGACTGGCCGGTCAAAAAGGCACAAATGCTATCGCATCTTGCCCTCATTAACCGGTACCGTTCATAAATTGCACTTCATCCTAGAATTCGCCATATTTAATATGAAACGATAAGAAATTTAAATTCTTATAAGAAAATGTTATTTTTAAATTTCTTTTTGAAAACAGTGGAGATCATCTATGTCTGAATCAACATGTTACACATGCAACGGTCGTGGCCGAGTTGCTTGCCACGCTTGTACGAATGGGAAAAAAGCGTGCTCTGCTTGCAATCAGCGAGGGGTAGTTGGGTACGGTGACAATCAATCAACATGCACTTCATGCGGTGGTAGTGGTAGTGATAACTGCTACTTATGCAACACAACAGGTGAGACGACTTGCAACTCCTGCCATGGATCTGTCCGATAACACGTTACCTCATCTCGCATCTCAACCGATCAGTGAGTAATGAGGCGTTTTTGCGTACCTCAGGTGATTAGAAAGTGATGCGCTAAGACGACCAGAACCACATCCTAAATGGTGTCCCAAAACAACGATGTGGTTCATTTTTCGATAGAGCGGATTTTGTCTTCTACCGCAGAGTTATTTCAACTTAAACGCCCCAATCAACTGCACCAAATGATCAATCTGTTCGCGCATGGTTTCGGTGGCGGCGGAGGCTTGTTCGACTAAGGCGGAGTTTTGTTGGGTCATGTCGTCCATCTGGGAGACGGCTTGATTGACTTGTTCGATCCCGTCGCTTTGTTCCTGGCTGGCGTGCGAAATTTCGGCGGTGATGTGGGTGATTTGTTCAACGGATTTTAGAACGTCATCCATGGTTCTCCCGGTTTGTTCTGCCAATACATTACCTGATTCTACTTTGGCGACGGAGTCTTTAATCAAGACGGCAATTTCTTTGGCGGCGCTGGCGGAACGTTGGGCGAGGTTTCGGACTTCGCTGGCGACGACGGCAAAGCCGCGTCCTTGCTCACCAGCGCGGGCGGCTTCTACGGCGGCATTTAAGGCAAGGATATTGGTCTGAAAAGCGATGCCATCGATGACGCTAATGATATCGACAATCTTTCTGGAGCTTTCTTTGATCGACGACATCGTATCAATCACATCATTGACGACCTTACCGCCTCTGGAAGCAACTTCGGAAGCAGCGACGACCAATTCGCTGGCGTGTTTTGCGCCTGCGGAATTTTGTTTGACTGTACTGGTGAGTTCATCCATGGATGCGGCGGTTTGCTGAAGTGAACTGGCTTGCGATTCTGTTCGTGCTGACAAATCAGCATTACCATCCGCAAGTTCTTGTGATGAATATGAAATCAACGTCGCGCTTTGATGCACTTCGTTAATTAACACACGCAAGCCTTGTCCGATACCGTTTATTGCGTGCATCAGTTGACCAATTTCATCAACGCGGGTGACCGTGACAGTCGTTGTCAGATCGCCGCTTGCCATTTTGTTTGCAGCAAGAATCACCTGTTGTAACGGGGTACTTAAGCGAATGCGCATCACTTTGAAAAGTAGTACGCCCAACAAGAAGACGATTACCATACTAATCAACTGGTAGCGTCTGTTGGTACGGTTCGTTTCTGCGGCATATTCATCCGAATACATACCACCGGCAATGACCCAGCCCCAATCTTTAATCGGATAAAAAGCGACGACTTTTTCCCGGACTTCGGTTTCACCCAACTCGCTATTGACCCAAGGATAATGAATGACGCCTTGCTTGCGCTCTAAGATTTCTTTGATGAATTCATGGCCGCTCTGATCTTTGGAGTCAAGAACGTTTTTTCCTTCTTTCGTCGGATGCAGAATAAGGTCTCCGTACGTCTGTCCAGGACGGCTATCAAGTGCGTAGAAGTAGCCTGATTTGCCCAGTTTAATCGATCGGATCTTTGCTTTGACTTCGTTAATTGCAGCAGTAAAATCTTTACCCACAAATAAAACCGCAACGACCTTACCAGAGCTGTCCATGACTGGCTCGTATTGGGTCATATACTGTTTTTTAAACAATTCCGCCAAACCCGCGTATGGTTTACCTTCCATGAGAGGCTGATAAGCTGGACTTGCATGATTGAGTGTCGTACCGACTGCGCGCTCGCCGAGCTCGTTTTTTAAAGAGGTCGAAATACGAATAAAATCGTCGCCTTTCTTTACGAAGATCGTTGCAACGGCGCCGATTTCCTGAGTGAGTTTATCGGCGTTAGCGAAATTACCATTGAGTTCTTGCGTGCCCGATTTAAGTACTGGCGTGCTAACGCCGCCAACATCGATGGTCCGATTGGCATCAAGCTCAAATCCATCCTTGAAATTACCTTTGAAAACCTTGCCAGCATCACTCGCCTGATTCCGCAGATCGGTGTCGAAAACATTGAGCATATCAACGACAAACTGCGTTCTATTGGTGATATCCGACGTCGCCTGCGCTTCCGCTTGTTGCTGAAGATTGTAATTAACGACGGAGGTGAACGAAAATAATATGAAACTAAAAACGACAGAAATAATCAATGTCAGTTTAGAACCGACGGTCCATTCGGTATATTTTTTGAATTTTATTGGCATGCCGCTTGTCTCAGGTTATGTGGAAATCGGTGTTGATAGTAACAAAGACTGTCAAATAATTATTCGACACTATTTTCTAAAGATAAATGATGCATGGCAAGCGATAGTATGGTTAATAGTGCTTTCCACAGTTAAACATTGGCCCAAACCCATGAAATAAGTCGAAATTGACATAAAATGTACTGCATGGTACACGCAAACACCATTCGCAGAGAATGACGCGACACCGGAGAAAACTGAAATGATGACGAAGAAATTAGACACTCTTACCTTGTACTTGAATTCGTGTTTATCGTGTTTATCGTGCTTAAAAGGACTTGGGACGCTGTTGTTTTCAGGTGTGTTGTGTGTAACTGCGTCGGCACAGACTGCACCACCTGTCGCAGAGCAAACCACGCCTGTCACCTCACCACTCAATGCGGATTCAATTCAAGTGGTCAAAGAAATTAGCAAAGAACTCAACTCGAGTGAAATAAAGCCCACGGTGTTGACCAATACACATGACGAATTTGAGAAAAGTCTGTTGCAATCAGAAAATCGGAAAAAAGTGTTTGGTGTCGCCGAAGTTGGCGCGACGACTGGCAGCCTGCCTGCCCAACATGGCTACAAATCTGAAAGTTTTAATTGCGCTAATGCCGCTGTGGCCGTTACCGATGAAATCAGTAAGACAGCGCAGGTGTCTGTCACCGCGCAGGTAGAAAAATGCAAATTCAAATAGTGTGAGCCAATAACCCCATCCCAGTACAGGTAAATTACATGGAAATGAAACGGATCAACGCGGGTAAATTACGTTCTATCGGCTATGAACCACGCGAAAAAACTTTACGCGTTGAATTCGACGATGGGTCTGCTATTGATTATTCGGGTGTCGGGCAAGAAGTGTGGCGGCGTTTATCAACGTCGGGGTCGGCCTGGAGTTATTACCGCGATAATATTGAAGAAGAATTCAATGGGCGTCGTGGCGCCGTCAGAGCGAATACGCGACCAGCTGGATTGGATGATTTGTTTAAACCTTTAAATACAGACGCCTCAGACGAATCGTTGAAACGCGAAACTTGAATCTGACCAGCAGAATTTTTGTTGCGAGTTTCTTAATATTTAAATCGATTACCGATGCCTGAGTAAAGCACAGAGCCTTAATCGCACAATTTGTGCATCGCATAAATCAGACGAACCATAGTAGCGAAAATTAAAAAGCCGTTGAATTTACGCTGCTCTTTTGTCGTCAGCGAATACCACCAATTTAACTCAACCAAACATCTTACTCAGACAAGTGTGCATCGCAGCAAATGCGTTCTTCTCACTTACTTCTTCAAAATAAGCAGTAGACAAACAAATTCACGGCGTTAAACTGCTTTAATTCCCGGGCAGAAATTTAAAATAGGGCAGATGTTTTAGCTGTTGCATTCAGCTATTTTATTCAGCTATTTTATTCAGCTGTTTTATTTAGCTGTTTTATTTAGCTGCTTTATTCAGCTTAATTATTCAGTTTTTATAGACCGATTCGTCACCTTCGCCTGCTTTGTAAACTTCATTGCACCTCGTCCTACGACACATGCCTCACACTTTCACCATGTCATTAAAACTGCGTCTACTCCCTCCCCTCTTCTTACTGCTGGCAAATCCTTTTATTGCTGACGCTGCAGGCGTCAAGCAAGCAGATCCTAACGATGGGGCATACAAAATGCCGCCGCCAGAATTACAAGCGATTGTTGATGCGCCACGCGGGCCGAATTTCAAGTTGGGACCGCAACGAAAGACCGCTTTATTAATCGCGATGCCGGGCTTGCCAGGAATTTCAGAAGTGGCGCAGCCGGAATTAAAACTAGCCGGTTTGCGGATCAATCCCCGTACGCGTGCTGCGAGTCAATTTGAATTTGGCGTCAATCTGACATTGCTGGACGTGGCAAGCGGTAAATCCCGCGTCGTTGAAGGCTTACCACAACATCCGCACATTGCTGACACTAGCTGGTCGCCTGATGAGCAATGGGTAGCATTTAGCCATTGGACTGACAGCGGCGTCGAATTATGGCTGCTGGATGTCAAGAAAGCGCATGCCAGCCGCCTGATGGCAGATAAGTTGAATGCAGTGACCAGTGCGGGCTTTGAATGGAACGCTGGCTCGGAACGATTATTCGTTCGTTTGCTGCCGTTACATCAGCCAGCCTTGCCGAGTGCACCATTTGTACCAACAGGACCTAACACGCTGGAAACCAAGGGCGGCAAAATTACACAAAATCGGACTTATCCCGATATGCTGAAATCGTCAGCAGACGCCGCGGTATTGGATTGGGAATTACAAACGCAATTGGGTTTTGTCACAACGAAGGGCGAATTACATCGCGTCGGCCCCGTCATGACGCTCACAAAAGCCTTGCCCTCTCCTGACGGCAAATTGATTTTAACGACCCAGATCCGCCGCCCTTATTCCACTTTATTACCGATAGACCGCTTTGCGCAGTTGATCGAATTATGGGATAAGCAAGGGAAAAAAGTGAAGACTGTCGCCGAGCGGCCGATGCGTGAGCGCTTGCCAACTGGGAGTGATGCGGTACAGACGGGGCCGCGAGACTTTGGTTGGCGCAATGATAAGCTAGCAACCCTTTATTGGTTAGAAGCACAGGCTGGCGGCGATCCGGAAATGCATGTCAAAGTACATGATTTACTGATGCAGCAAGCTGCCCCATTTGATTCACCAGCGCAAAGGTTAATGGAACTAGGCTGGCGTTTTTCTAGCGTACAGTGGGCAAATGATGGTCTGGCTCTGGTGACCGAAAGTTGGTGGAAGACTCGCGATATACGCACCTGGCGTTTGCGGCCAGGCGTGAATGATGCCAAACCTGAGTTGTTATTTAGCCGAAAAACCGAAGATCAGTATGCGAATCAGGGCAATCCCGTGGTTGAAATGAACCAATTTGGCTTGCCCGCATTGAAGCTGTCACCCGACGACAAAGCAATCTATCTGGCCGGCGTAGGCGCAAGCTCTGAAGGAGAGCGGCCATTTTTAGATAAATTTGATCTCAGTAGCAAGCAAGCAGTGCGCCTATTCCATTCTCAGGCACCCTATTATGAGCAAGTAGTGGGAATCCTGAACGACAAGGGCACGAGCATTATCACCAGCCGGGAATCGAGCGATGAACGCCCCAATTATTATGTCCGCGAACTCGGAAGTACAGAAGCGCCGAGAGCATTAACGAATTTCCCGAATCCTCTACCGCAATTGAAAGGGATTAAGAAGCAACAGATTCGTTATACCCGCGCAGATGGTGTCGAACTCAGTGCAAGCTTATATCTGCCCGCCGGGTACGACCCCAAGCGCGATGGGCCACGCCCCATGCTGATGTGGGCTTATCCACGTGAGTATAAAACGGCAGATGCGGCTGGTCAGGTGACGGGTTCGGCGTATAAATACAATCGTATTTCCTATTCCAGCCCGATGGTGATGCTGGCGCGTGGCTATACCGTACTGGATGGCCCGAGCATGCCTATCATTGGCGAAGGCAAAAGAGAGCCCAACGATACGTATCTCGATCAATTGAAAATGGATGCTGAAGCAGCTGTGGATGAAGTTGTACGTTTGGGTGTGGCTGACCGCAACCGTATTGCAATCGGTGGTCACAGTTATGGTGCTTTTATGACTGCCAATTTATTGGCGCACACGCGCCTGTTCCGCGCCGGCATTGCTCGCTCGGGCGCTTATAACCGCACTTTGACGCCATTCGGGTTCCAATCCGAAGAACGAAATTTCTGGCAGGCGGAGAAGGTCTACCAGGACATGTCGCCATTCAATTTTGCCAATCAGATCAAAGATCCGCTGTTATTGATTCATGGCGAACAGGACAACAACACAGGTACATTTCCGCTGCAAAGTGAGCGCATGTATCAGGCTTTGCAAGGTTTGGGTACAGTTTCCCGCCTCGTCATGTTGCCAAATGAAAGCCATAGCTACCGCGCGCGCGAGTCGATTTTGCACATGTTATGGGAACAGGACCGCTGGTTGGAGACGTACGTAAAAAATGCCCGGTCTGATGTTGGAGGCCGGGAAGACAGCAACCGATAGATTGCTTTCATGGATGCTGTATCCGACATATTTTTTATAACTTTTGATCGTCTCGATTCTGAACTTGCAACGGTTTAGCGCAAATTAGGCGCTTGACCTACGCTTCTTCCTACTCATAATTATATTTTTGCATTACTATGGAGACGACGACACCCTATTGGTAGACCTATGCTTAAAGCCGTTATTCTGGACACAAACGCCGTGGCGCGCAATTTATTAACCTCTGTG
Organism: Undibacterium sp. SXout20W; assembly: GCF_049340285.1. NCBI lineage: Bacteria > Pseudomonadati > Pseudomonadota > Betaproteobacteria > Burkholderiales > Oxalobacteraceae > Undibacterium > Undibacterium sp. SXout20W. Next base: position 6,875 of record NZ_JBMPPH010000043.1, read on the forward strand.
TTAAATAATGGCGGTCATGAGGTCGTTGGTGATGCCAACCTGGCGCCCGCCAGCCTGGCGCGTGTCATTAAGCTTAAACCGCAAATTATTTGTGTCGATATCGGTGAACCAGACGATACCGGCATGGGTGTCATCGATCAACTTCGTAAAGATTTACCCAAAGCCCTGTTATTTATGGTGTCGGCCAAAATCGATGCACCCACCTTGCAAGCAGCGCAGCAACGAGGGGTTCACGGGTTTATTGTTAAACCATTTAATTCGGTTGCCGTACTAAGTACAATTCGCAATACGATTCTGCGTATTGCAAAACAACAGCGTCCAGCAGAACCTGAGCCTATGCCTGACTCTGCTAGCAATAGCGGCAGCCAAATAGCCGGCGATCCGGCCTGACTTGTCTTGCGTTCGCGGGGATTCATCCTGATATCCGCTATTTCGTCGCAAACTTTCTTTCTGACCCCAATTTTCCTTAGACTGGCTTCAATGCGCTATTGCTGGTAAGCGATAGCATTGACCAGAAGGAACACCACGATGACTGACAAATTCAAGAAAAATAATTACATAGAGCAACCGTTGCCTCTGGAGGTATCGATCAGTAGCGATAGCTGGCTGACCCGCGCGCGCAATTACCCCGTTTTTTCGCGTACCTGGTACTACTATCGCTCGCTTTCATGGATTATTCCTGTCTTGGTTATTGACGTATTTTCGGTCATTATTCCGCATTTAATGGGCATTGGGCTGGAAAAGATTTTATTGTTTGTCTTACCATTGAGCTTAGGTTTTCTTAGCTTGGGTTTAATCGGCACTGGTCTGGCAGTGTTGGTCAGGCAGCGTCAGTTTTCTGAAAAAATCGAAGCCTTTGCGCTGGCCACCGCTTTATTGATAGGGGTAGGACTCAGTGACGGCGTTCTTAAAGGTGTCGAGCATTTTTGTGATTGGTTTGCCGGTGAAAATCGGGTGCACGGAAAAATAACCGTCTTAGACGCAAGCATCGATGACAAAAAAGAAAGCCCGGCAAGCAAAAAAAAGGAACCACTGCAAGTCACCGTGCAGCAATCACCTGCTGCACCTGCACCGCCTACTGCCGCTGATGCCCCTGATGCCCCTGCTGCAGCCAGTCTTCCCGATCCTAATTCGCAGAACTCATCATTTCATCCTGTGCTTAGTAAGGAAATGACGGAACTCTTGCAGAATTTTACGAGCATTTCGATCACTGGCTTTATCGTGATTTATCTTGGTGGCGGTTTTGATTTATGGTTGTTTTTCAGGCAGAAAAAGCGCCTGCTGGAAGATCAGCGTCTGCGTGAATTGAAACAAGCGCAAGAAGCACGCCGTGAAGCAGAATTGCGTTTATCGGTATTAGTGGCACAAGTTGAACCGCATTTTTTATTCAATACCTTAGCGGGCGTCCGTTCTGCAATTAATACTGAACCCGCCAGAGCAACTGCAATCGTTGATCACTTGGTTGACTATTTGCGCGCAACGATCCCCAAAATGCGTAGTGACGGTAGTTCAACGCAAGCACGACTGATGCAGCAATTGGATGCGGCACGCGCTTTTCTGAATTTGATGCAGGCTCGCATTCCACGCTTGAGTTTCTCGGTTGAATCTGAAATCAGTGATGCAGCCTTACCACCGCTGATGCTGATTTCGCTCGTAGAAAACGCTATAAAGCATGGCGTAGAACCCAAGATAGGGCCAGCGCATATAGCGGTGTTGGCACGCCAATCAGAACGTGACGGCAAAGCGTATATGGAATTGAGTGTCGCTGACGACGGCGTTGGCTTTGGTGGTACCTCAAGTGGCTCAGGCATCGGTCTGGAAAATATTCGCGAGCGATTGGCATCGATGTACGGGACTGAAGCAACCCTGACCTTGAAGGCCAATCGCGATGGCGGTGTTACGGCGCTGATTAGCTTACCTTTAGAAAAATAGGAGGAGACAAGATGACGACAGCGATCATTGCTGAAGATGAAGATTTACCACGTAAAGAATTGCGTCGGATGCTGTCCGAGCTATGGCCAGAGTTGGCGATCGTTGCGGAATGTGAGCATGGGGCGGATGCCTTAGAAGCCATTCATGAACATCATCCGGATATCGCATTTTTAGACATTCGTATGCCGGGCATGACGGGTCTGGATGTGGCAAACGCAGTCAAAGGCCAATGCCATGCTGTCTTTACGACGGCCTATGACAGCTACGCAATAGAAGCGTTTGCCGCTGGTGCAGTTGATTACTTGCTTAAACCGGTATCCCACGCTCGTTTGCAAGAAGCGATTGAGCGTCTGAAAGCCCGTATTGCCAGCCAGCAAATAGCGCCCGACATCAGCCATTTAATGTCAGAATTGGACAAACGTCTGCGTCAGACCGCGCAAGAGCGAATTCGTTGGATCAGCGCCAGCGTCGGCGATACCATCAAAATGTTCGCGATCGAAAAGATTCTTTTTTTTACTTCCGATGAAAAATATACACGCGTCGTCTGTAGTAACGACGAGGCGCATATACGTAAGCCACTCAAAGAAATCATGGAAGGACTAGATACCGAAAAATTTTGGCAAATTCATCGGGGTGTCGTGGTGCGCGCCGATGCCATATCACGCGCGCATCGTGACGACATGGGACGATATACGGTAGAGTTGCACGGCACCAATGAAAAACTGAAAGTAAGTCAGGCCTATGCGTGGCGTTTTAAACCTATGTAGGAGCGTGGACGCGATTGGGCAGAAAGTGACTTGTGGTCATTGTATGTCCGAATGTGGCCAGCAGCACCCGCCAGTCTTTGTTATGCTGACGCCCTTGGTGTGATTAGGAGCTGGCATGCGCAGTAGCGATTTTCTTCGGTTGTTTGGGTTGGCGTCGATTTGGGGTGCGTCTTTTTTGTTTATGCGCATCATTGCTCCGGTACTCGGCGCACTCTGGACGGCAGAGATTCGGGTTGCTTTAGCAGGACTGGCACTGGTCATCTGGATGTTGGTGCGCCAACAGCCTATCCATTTTCGGCAACATTGGAAGTCATTTTTAGTCCTTGGCGCTGTGAGTACCGCCTTGCCTGCGGTTTTTTATGCGTATGCCGCCATCCATATTCCAGCTGGTTACTCAGCCATCATGAACGCGACCAGTCCCTTGTGGGGCGCAGTGATGGCCGCTATATTTTTGGGCGAACAATTCACACTACGTAAAATGGCTGGCATGTTGATGGGTGTATTGGGTGTCGCCATGCTGGTGCGTCTGGGACCTGTTGAATGGAGCCATGAATTATTGTTAGCTTTGTTGGCATGTTCCGCTGCCACGATTTGCTATGCGCTGGCGGGTGTCTACACCAAAAAACTCTCTGTAAATGTGAACCCTGTCTTGATGGCAACCGCCTCACAGGTAGGAGGGGCCATTTTCCTATTGCCTTCTTTGCCATTTTCACCGATTCCTGGCACGGTAACAACGACCGTCATATTAGCGGCGGCGGCACTGGCGTTACTGTGTAGTGCGGTGGCTTATTTATTGTATTTCCGTTTAATTCACGATATCGGCCCAACCAAAGCACTGACGGTAACGTTCCTGATTCCCTTGTTTGCCTTGTTGTGGGGTTTTATTTTCTTGCACGAAGCGATCACTCTCAATACGATCATCGGTTGCGCTGGCGTCGTGTTAGCTACTTGGTTAGTAGCTTATACACCGAAAAAGAGCTGATTTTTCCAAAGCCTGCCTGTTTTGGCTCACTGATCAGGTCGATTGTTGAATTCAGCGTCAAAGCCTTGCCAGTGCTGTTTTATCGGCAAAAGTACTATTTGACGTTCGCAAATTTAACGCGGATTATTTTCTGGCGCACTGGGGTCATAGTCAGGCAATGGCGGTTCGACCTGAACCGTGGAATCGGCCCCCTTATTTTTTGCCTCATGCAATGCGATCGTCGCTCTTTGCAACATGGATTCTGGTGTATCTTTGACTGCGTTGGTTGTCAGACCGGTAGAAAATGTCACCACTAATCCCGGTGCGAGTGCATTCCAATCCAACTCAGCGAGCCGCAATTTGAGACGAGTAATGGCTTTTAAACTTTGATCTAGCCAGGTTGTTGGCATCACAATCGCAAATTCGTTGGCCGCCACCCGACCAAACGAATCGAGCACGCGCAGCATTTCTAATGCTTCGCTACTGAGTAATTTAAGGATTTGCTTTGCGACCGCCTGGCCATGTTTTTCCAGAATAGCTTCTAATCCATCGACGCTGATGACTGCGAATGAGAAAGTATGTCCGGTTCGGTATGACCGTGCTAATTCTCCTTCGAGCATACTCAGCAAAGTGCGGCGATTGAATGCACCCGTCAAATGATCATGCTGGGACATGCCCTCGAGCTTGGTCAATACCGTTTCAAGCGTCAATAACAGGTTATCTTGTTGACCGGTTTCTTTAATTTGCTTGATCAAGTCTGATATTTGATGTCTGGCACTGACAAGCGATTGATCTAAATCTGCTGGCATGTCCCTCTCCGGGCAAAAATATCACAGGCTACGGTGAAGGCCAGGATGGCAATCACCTGTCAAAGTGGCGGTACGCGTACAATAGTACTTTATCATTTACATCTTCACAATCGCATCGTGTTCTATGTTCCGGCCTCTCCATGTCAACGAATTGACAGTGATTTGTTCCCAGGTATCGTCCTATGGATGAAGCGCGATGATCTTTTGCATCCACAGGTGTCAGGGAATAAATTTCGTAAGCTTAAATATCCTTTGCTCGCTTTAAAGGATAGGCAGCCGCATCTGGTGAGCATGGGCGGCTTGTGGTCCAACCATATTCATGCGCTGGCACATGCCGCCGCAATTGCCGGATATCCCTCTACCGCCTTCATTCGCGCCGCTGATGGTATGAATAGCGACATGCTGGATGACTGTCGACGACTTGGAATGGAAATTCATTACGTTAGTCGGGAAATCTATCGTCGATTACGAGAAAACGATCAACATTGGCGCAGCCTGCTACTTGATGCCAATGAAGATTACGTGTGGCTGCCCGAAGGGGGAAGCACGCCAGCAGCCCTGCACGGCGTCGCCGAACTGGTCATAGAGGTAGGTGCCACTTTAGGCTCTGATCCCGATGTCTTTATGGTGGCTTGTGGTACGGGCGCGACAATGGCTGGCATCATTGCCGGAGCTCAGGGAAAAAGTAAAGTGATTGGGGTGGCAGCGATCAAAAATGCAGAGTACTTGCATGCAGATATCAGTAGATTATTGAAAAATGCAGCCTACCCAGATGACCAAAATTATCTTCTGCTCACTGATTTTCATCAAGGTGGATACGCCAAAATCACGATAGAATTAATGACATTTTGTGATATGTTTCAACAACAAACTGGTATTATCCTTGAGCCTGTTTATACCGGAAAAATGTTATATACTTTACATCAATTATGTAAGCAAAATTATTTCCCGCCACAGACCTGTGTCGTTGCAGTACACACGGGGGGCTTGCAAGGCAATCGTGGATTTTCAGACACGCCATTGTTTGCGCGAATATCTGTCGCATCGACAGCAAAGAGATAAGATCAATTCAAAGGTAAGTAGAGTGAACAGAGTCAGGCATCGAATCAATTTAGCATTAAGACTTTTGCAGAGCGTCACTCTGGTCGTCGGAACGTGTCTATTTTTTACGCAACAGGCAAGCGCCGAGCAAGAAATCAAACTTGCGGTGTTTGATACCGTCAGTTATCCCTTGAATATTCTTGACCAGAATAACCACCTGGTCGGTGGCTTATTGAAAGACTTTGGTGACGCAATTGCCCGAGAAATAGGGGCGACGCCGGTTTATACAGTTTATTCTCGCCGCCGTGTTGAACAGTCATTAACCAGCGGTCAAGCCGATATCGTCTGCTATTTCAGTCCGCAGTGGTCAGAACATCGCGAGCAATTTTTATGGTCACTACCTAATTTGCCGCAGATTGAGCGCATCGTTGTGTCGCACGACAAGCCGATGTTGAATCATTTTCCGCAGCAATTAATGGGAAAGAAAATTGCGGCCCGACTTGGTTACTTTTACCCTCAAATTTCGAAAGAGTTTGCTGCGGGGAAGATACAACGCATCGATTTGACCGATGTTCCCGGTATGTTCCGCTTGGTCGCATTGGGCGGCGCTGATGGTTTAGTCAGCTCTGAAGCCGAAATTGAAGGTTATTTCAAAAGTTTTCCTGAGCAACGTGACCAGTTTACGTTGTCAAAAACGCCGTTTTCGGTGTTATCGACACAATGCGGAGTATCTCGGAAATCCAGCTGGAAAATTGAACAAATCAATCGGGCGATCAGCCATATTCAAAGCAGCGGTGAGCAAGATGCCTTGTTACATCGCTATGGTTTTGCGGAAAAATAAAACACACAGAAATACAGAGTTGCGCTGCTGGCTGGCCTGGAATGGCGATATACGCGCGGTCTCCCGAACTGATTTTTTTCACAAAAAACCAGAAAAAGATAGCTCTAAAATAAACATTTATCATAAAAACTGGCTTTTTCAGGCCCCATTGCCTATTTTTTATGCAAACTTTGGCGTAGTTTCTCCCTGACTCTATGACAACAGAGTAAACTACGCCCCAAATCTTGTCGCATCCTGCGATACGAGCGAACGAGCGAGCATCGCCATGTCAGAATCCACACCTACTATTACTTTTACCGATTTGCAATTGAGTGCGCCTTTATTGCGCGCCTTGCAAGATGTCGGGTACGAAACACCCTCCCCAATTCAAGCGGCGACGATTCCTATTTTGCTGGATAACCGTGATGTCCTGGGGCAAGCGCAAACCGGTACCGGCAAAACGGCATCGTTTGCCTTACCGATTTTGTCGCGTTTAGATATCCGTCAAACTACACCGCAAGCGTTGGTGCTGGCACCAACCCGTGAATTAGCGATTCAAGTCGCTGAGGCGTTCCAGACTTACGCCCGCCATATTCCCGGTTTTCATGTCTTGCCGATTTACGGTGGACAAAGCTACGGCCCGCAATTATCGGCATTGCGTCGCGGCGTGCATGTGGTCGTTGGAACCCCAGGCCGGGTGATTGATCATTTGGACAAAGGCTCTCTCGATCTGTCCAAAATCAAAACCTTAGTTCTGGATGAAGCCGACGAAATGTTGCGCATGGGCTTTATTGACGATGTGGAACGCATTTTGCAAGAAACACCAGAAGGTCGTCAGACTGCCTTGTTCTCTGCAACCATGCCATCAGCGATTAAGCGTATTGCGCAAACGTATCTGAATAAGCCTGCTGAGGTGACAATTGCTGCTAAAACTGGCACCGCTGATAATATCCGTCAGCGTTACTGGTTAGTTTCCGGCATGCATAAGCTGGATGCGTTAACCCGTATTCTGGAAGCAGAAACATTCGACGGCATGATCATTTTTGCGCGTACCAAATTGGGGACCGAAGAATTGGCTGCCAAACTGGATGCAAGAGGCTTCTCCGTTGCAGCGATCAATGGCGATATCAATCAGCAACAGCGTGAACGCACGATTCAGCAATTAAAAGACGGCAAAATCGATATCCTGGTCGCCACCGACGTCGCCGCTCGTGGTCTGGACGTAGAGCGTATCAGCCACGTGATTAACTATGATGTCCCGTACGATCCGGAAAGCTATACCCACCGTATCGGCCGTACTGGCCGCGCTGGCCGTAGCGGCGAAGCGATTTTGTTTATCACTCCACGTGAAAAAAATCTCTTGAAAGCGATTGAACGCGCGACTCGCCAACCAGTGTCTCCACTGGAATTGCCGACGATACAAACGGTCAACAATGTGCGTATCGCCCGCTTTAAAGATCAGATTTCCACCGCATTAGCAGAAGGTGGTCTGGACGAATACACATCGCTGATCGAAGATTACGAGCGTGAACACAATATTCCGGCGATTGAAATTGCTGCTGCGTTAGCTAAAATGGCGCGCGGTGACGAACCTTTGTTGCTGGATAAAAATCGCAAAGAAGTGAAGTCCGACGACAGCTGGCGTGATGAGCGCCCTGCACGTAATGATCGCGGCGAAAGAGGTGATCGCGGTGATCGCGGTGACCGCCCTGGCCGTGACCGTGGTGATCGTTTTGAACGTGAAGACCGCAGTGTCCGTCGCGAACATAGCCCACGTACTGCGGAACCAGGTATGCAAACTTACCGCATTGCTGTCGGCCACGAACATGGTGTTAAACCAGGCAATATCGTTGGCGCGATTGCCAATGAGGCGAATATCGAATCCAAATTTATCGGCCGCATTGACATCTACGACGATTACACGATCCTCGATTTGCCAGATGATTTGCCAGCAGATATGCTCGATCATTTGAAATCAGTTCGTGTTGCCGGTCAGTCTTTGCGTATCAGTGCTGAAAAAGCAGGCGGCAGTGCCTCCGCGCCAGCCCGTTCGCCACGCAGCGAACCGCGTGCTGAGCGCACAGAACGTGCACCACGTATCGCTGATGCTGCACCTGCTAGCCGTATGAATCAGGTGGTAGAGCGTGCGTTTAGCGCACCAGATGAAGACGACCGTCCCGCCAAGCCTAAGAAAGAAAAAGCGTCCAAAGGTAAGGTCAGCGTTCCTATGCAAACTTACCGCATTGAAGTCGGCAAAGCAGATACCGTAACGCCAGCCAATATCGTTGGTGCCATCGCCAATGAAGCAGGTATGGAAGCGAAATACATCGGTCGTATCGATATTTTTGATAACCACAGCACACTGGATTTACCGGTTGGCATGCCACCTGAATTGCTGGCGCAACTCAAAGGTGTATGGGTTGCTGGTAAGCAAATCAAAATCAGCCCGGTCGGAGAGCCAACCAGTGGCGGCGTAGCGCAGGATTTTCCGGCAGGTCAGAAGAAATCTGGTGGCGATCGTCGTGTATTAGAAAAAGTAGCAGGCAAGCCAGGTGCGCGTACAGATAGCCGTTCTGATAGCAAACCAGCAGGTAAGTTCTCGAATGGTCGTCCGTCAAAGTTTGATAAAGACAGCGGCACCACGCGTCGCAAGCCGTCCAAGTAAAACTGACTGACATGAGCAAAGCCGCTGCGACACTGGCACAAGCATAAAAAGGCCGCCTGCATGGCGGCTTTTTTACGTGCAGAGTAATTGAGCCATTGAGCCATTGAGCCATTTTACTCAGATTTCAAATACCTAAAGCACCAACTGGATACGGCAAAGCTTGTTCTGGCTTCATACCCGCGATACGCAATAAGGTCGCGGTAATGGTTTTTTCATCGTAATCAAAAGTCGTATGGCCAGCGCGTACTACATCATGGCCACTATGCACAAAGCGTTCTTGCTGGATATGTAAAGTCGCTGCCTGTCTAGGGGTTAAACCAAGGCCCTTATTGGCGAATCCTTTTGGTTGTTGCTTGCCCCAATAAACGTCATTCCATTTCCTCAGCGCCGGGATCGCAGCAGGATTCCATTGCGCATTCTCATTCGTATGACCAGAAAAATAATTCGCATCAAGACAAGTTGCCATACCCAGCATCGGCGTCTTGTGTCTGATTTCCAGACTTCGGGAAAGCAGATACAGCAACGATTTACCGTAGACCTGCGCAACGTTATCCGACCCTTCTAATTCATCAGACAGCAAATGCAAATGAAACTGTGCACGAGGGATCAAACCAGTTTCCAGTGCCGGCAAAAACCTTGCATTAGCAAAATGGATACTGCATGCAGGGGCATACAAACTACAAGTTTTGATCTGGAAATTTTTTAAATTGGGCAATAAATTACCAATTAAATGGGCACCCGCAGAGTGACCAACCAGATGAATTTCCAAATGCTCTTCACCGATCTTTTTGGCCAATTTCTGCAGATTACGTATCAACGCATGCAAACCACGGGGCGGTGCATCGTTGAGTACCGCCAGTTCTGCCGTTTGTTTTAACAGCGTCCACTCGGCTTTACCACCATGGGTAGCCGCAAAGCTCTCGATGCTTCTGTCTTTTGCTGCGCTCGTACCTGAATTAACACTCGAACTGAAATTCGGACTAACATTCGTTGGAGAAAATTCACCAGTCAATAATTGATTCAGGTTATCGCCAAGGCCACTATTCCAGGTCAAAAAGATCGGGTAACTGCCGTTTGCCAAAAAGTACGGCGCAAGCGTTGCGATATGAGCGATCGTCGTATCTTCATCAGCCAAACCACTGAGTGCAAACAAGGTCAGTTTAAATGCGCGTCTGGATTTTTGTCGTGTATAGGCGGCAAGCGGTGCGTGATATGTCACGTGCTCGGCACTTGTCGCCGCATTTTTAAATGCGACCAGACGTTGGATCACGGCGCCGTTATTGTCCATCATCAAGCTCAAACCGTACGCTTGATCCAAACTAAGGGGCGGTAAATTATGTGCTGATTGCCGGTGTTTGTACTGCGCTGGTCGTGCACCACGCTTACTGGCCATGGGCGGCGGCAATCCTGACAGCAAAGACGATGCAGCTGTGGTTGGTGCAAAAAAATTCGCGCTGGCAAATGCACTGACACCGCTCGTTGGAACACCGAGCGCCACTGCCCATGCATCAGTCGCATTATTTTGCCAGTCTTCGTAGGTCAGAATGGCCAAGCCCTGGCATCCCCACCCTGTGCCCCAGGAGTTCTGCACTACGAAGCCTTGCGACGTATAACCAATTAAAGCAAATGCATGTCCACCAATACCTTCTGCTTGAACAGGAATCGTTGGTAATTGTTCTAAATTATTCAGAGGAACAAGTTTTTTGGGTACGTGATATGAGGACAAATACCAGCCACTATGGACATTGGCGGAAACATAGACCGCGCCAGTTTCTGCAATCGCCGCCTGCATGTCGCTGATGCTGTCTTTGTTAATACGGTAATACACACCGAGTGGACGAGTTTGTGCATCCTGCTCCCAGCCTTGCGCCGGGTCCTCCCAACTGACCGCCGTATTGTCAGGATGTACCGTGAACGGCCACAAAATGTTGCTGCAAACACCGTGTTTATTCCACCCTTTAAGCGCGCCACGACAACTAGAACCCACATAGTCATCACCTTGCCATTCATCATAAAATTTGGCGAGGTGGTACACCATCCGCGGACTGACTTTCTGATGATCCGGATTTTCGCACCAATGCAAATAATTGATAACTGCCGACAAGCCAAAACCAGTGCAAGCACCCGCCGACCCCTGATTCAGTATAAAACCGGCGTCGATGTAGGCCTGCCAATGAGCAGCAACCCATTCAAGTGTTGGAAAAGTCGGAGGTAAGTGACGTATTGCTGGTGTGAATTGACGGTCACGGATATCAAGGCGATCTGGACGTACGTCTAACGTGATGCTATTACCGGTCCAGACGAAATCGTTGTTTGGCATGCACAATCCTGTTTTGAAAAAAATATCGCAAAATGATCTGCGTCATTATGGCATTTTCTGAAAAAAGCAGGCGTGTAAATCTGAACTCGTCATGGCCGTTAGGCACAAGTAGAACCAACTTTACCCATCGCGGTGGTATGGTTGCCCTTGTGGAAAGTCTTATTCAACTTAGGGCACAACAGGAAATAGTCAAAAAAAAAGCTCACCACCGCGAGGTGATGAGCCATTTTAAAAACTAAGAATTACTTCGAAGCTGCAGCTTCAGCGGCAGGTGCAGCTGGTGTTGCTGGAGCAGCAGTCACGGCCGCAGCGGAAGCCGCTGCAGGAGCTGCTACGATATCAATCTTCGCTTTCGCTTTCATATCGTCCAGCATTTTTTTCAGATTTTGCTGTTGCAATTGTTGTGTCAATCCAGCTTTGACTTCGTCCAACGAAGGTACTGCCAATGGGCGTGTATCTTCCAGCAGGATGACGTGGTAACCGAATTGTGACTTCACTGGCTCAGTCGTGAATTTACCTTTTTCCAGTTTCGCTACCGCATTGCCGAACTCAGGCACCATATTGTGCGGATTGAACCAGCCCAGATCGCCGCCTTTGTCTTTAGAGCCTGGATCTTTGGATTTTGATTTTGCCAAACCATCAAACGCTTTTGGATCTTTCGTGATTTTAGCGATGATGTCTTTTGCCTCGGCTTCAGTCGGTACCAGAATATGACGTGCTTTATATTCATTGCCACCTTGTGTCGCTTTGAATTTGTCGTATTCAGCTTTCAATGCTTCATCCGTCACGGTCGCGGTCTTCATGTAATCTTTTACATAAGAATTTGCCATGATGGACAGATGTGCCATTTCAAGTTGTTCTTTCACTTCAGGTACTTTTTCCAGACCCTTTTTCTCTGCTTCTTGAGCGACGATGATTTGCATTGCCAAATTATCGATCACCATTTTGCGTGTCTCAGGATTGTCAGGCATACCTTGACCAGCTTGTTGTTGCATGATCTGATCGAGTTGCTTTTTCAAGATCGGCGTACCGTTGACGGTCGCTGCAACCACTTCCTTGCTGTCAGTTGCAGCAGCACCTGTCGTCGCAGAAGCTGCTTTATCTTTATCATTACAAGCGCTCAGCGCGAACAACGCAATAGCACTACCCAAAACTACGCGGGATTTGATCGACATGAATATTTCCTTAAAGTTGAACTGCAGTGCAGCAAATAAATATCATCGCATGTCTTTGATTAAAACATGCTTCCAAATTACGTAACGCTGAATTCTACCTGTGATTGTGGGGTTCTTGCTAGATATTCACTTTTCGTTACTTTCGAATCGAAAAAAGGTGGGAAAAGTCACAAGATTGTCATTAATTATCTAGCAGATACAATTTTTGGTTCTAGCACAGATCAGAGCGCTTTTTTGAGTAATAAGTTCCAATTTTTGCGGTCCGGATGCGATATTCTCGCTCTTGATGTGGACTCAGCATACAATGGAAATTCAGTAATCATCGAGATTTTGCTATGACGGAACCTTTTCAAGAACCTATCCCCACCAGCCTTGCCGACATGCTGCCAGTAGGAATGATTAGCGGCGGTGGTACCGCGGGCGCGGCAATGGCGATCGTTGCCCAACGCAAACGCGGCGTCGCAGGGTGGGAGGCGTTTCATTACGAGCGTCTCAGCGCTACCGAATTTGAAATCACCGGTGGCATCGCGGTCAACATTGGCGGCGTGAAGAAATTTCAAGGCGCGCACGACACGGTGAATGTCACCGAGACCGAAGTTCTGGAAGAAATGCATACCAGTCAAAAACACGTCGTGCCATCCGTCATGACGCTTCTGGAACGTGATTTATTAGTTAATGATATTGGCAACAGCAGAACAGCCCACGCGCCGCAATTTTTGAAAGTGGTCTTTGCTCTGCCTGACGATGAGCCAGGACGTCAACGAATCTTGCAAGCATTTCAACTGCAAGCAAATTTCTTTGGCGCAAAAGTCCAAGCATGTTCGTTGCACGACAAATAATGAACCTCTGACCTACAAAGTGAAACGTCAGAGGCATACAGAATGAATTATTGTCACTCGTCAAGAGCCATATAAATCGTGTAACAAAATGGCACAGGTATTTGTCCCCAAACCGATATTGGAGGATACTTGCACACCTACGCTGCAATGATCTTGCTAAGTTTTTTCTCGTGTCTTCCCATCCATAGGAGAACGTATGACCATAACGCACTTCGCTGAGCTGCTCGCTTATGCGCAAGCCCACCCTGGCCCATCTGCTGACCGTCAAGGTCCTTTTATTTCGGCTTACTTTGAAAATACCGACCCTGACGAAATTACCGCGCGCGGTCCGGCGACACTCTTTGCACAAGCCAATGCGCATTGGCGATTGTTAGACTCGCCGAGAGCGGATCACACACCAAAAATTCGCGTCTTCAATCCGACATTGGCCGAAGATGGCTTCGTCAGCGAACACACAATTGTACAAATCGTAAACGACAACATGCCTTTCCTGGTGGATTCCGTCACCATGGCAATTAATCGTAGCGGTCGTACCGCGCACTGGATCGTTCATCCTTTGCTCAGTGTCAGCAGAAATGAGAAAGATGGTATTGCGTCGGTCAGCACGGTAGCAGCAGCCAAAGCCGCTGGCAGAAACGATCCCGTCGAGTCATTGATTATGGTGGAATGCGATCGCATCGTCAGCGTCGCTGAACAACAAGCCTTAGCTGCAGAATTAAAACAAGTTTTGGCTGACGTGCTGAGCGCCGTCGTTGACTGGCAAGCCATGCTGGATCGCGTGCACAGCGTGTGTAGCGATTGCGAAAAACATGCTCCGGATCAGAGTGGCAATGAGGGTGTTGCATTTTTACGCTGGTTAGAAGATCGTCATTTCACGTTCCTTGGTGCGCGTGACTATGATTTAAAACGTGATGGCGACAAAGTCAGCCTGGTAGCGATTCCTGAATCTGGCCTCGGTATTTTGCGCGGCAAAGTACAAACTTCACTGGCCTACCTGCCACCCGAAGTATTGGCGATCATGGAATCCGATGAAACTGTTCTGGTCACCAAAGCAATGACCCGCTCGACCGTCCATCGTCCAGCGTGGCTCGACTACGTGGCGATTAAACGCTTTGACGAAGATGGCAAAGTCATCGGCGAATCTCGCTTTATGGGTTTGTACACGTCGTCCGCGTACTCAGCGCCCGTCGACGATATCCCACAAGTAAGACAACGTGTGGCGGCCGTCATGGCAAGTTCCGGTGTTGTTCCCCAGAGCCATGCAGCGAAAGCCTTGCAAGCCATTTTGGATGACTATCCACGCGACGAATTATTCCAGATTGATACGCAGACACTGAGTGACCACGCTATCGGTATTTTGCGTTTGCAAGAACGTCAACGCACACGTTTATTCTTGCGTCGCGATCCGTTTGGGCGCTTCACATCGGCACAAGTATTCGTACCACGCGATCGTTACAATACTGAATTACGCGTCAAAGTCGGTAACGAATTGATGTTTGCGCTGGATGGCGAATCGATTGAGTTTACGCCAATGCTGACCGATAGTCCGCTGGCACGCATCCATTACCAAGTCAGAGCAAAAAATCGCGCCCCTGTGAATGTCAACCTGGGCGCCTTAGAAGCACGTATCGCCAAACTTGCACAGCGTTGGGAAGACGATTGCACTTCCGAATTATTACGCACCCATGGCGAAGGCCAGGGACTGGCACTCGCCAATCGCTTTGCATCCGCATTTCCGACCGCCTACCGCGAAGATTTTTCTGCATTGGTTGGTGCGGAAGATGCAGAAATGTTAGCCAGCCTGAATCCAGCGCAAGCAATGGTAGTCAAGCTTTACCGTCCGCTAGATGCAGACAATGGGATGTTGCGCTTCAAAATTTACAACACCACCAAAGTAGCGTTATCCGACTCGCTGCCCGTCTTAGAACACATGGGCGCGCGTGTTCTGGACGAACACCCTTACCAGATCGTGAACGGCGCAGATAATTTATGGATTCATGATCTTGGGCTGCAATTACCTGCCGATACGGATTTATCTGCAATTAAAGCCCGATTTGAAACGCTATTTTCACAAGCCTGGAAAGGCGAAGTGGAAAGCGATGATCTCAATCGCCTGGTTTTAAATACAGCACTGGATGCACGTTCTATTGCGGTCTTACGCGCTTGCTCACGCTACTTCAAGCAATTAGGTTTTGCGTACAGCCAGACGTATATAGAATCGGCATTGAACAAAAATGCAGGCATCACGCAATTGATCGCCGAATTGTTTGGCGCACGCTTTAAGCCTGATTTTGTTGGTGATCGTGACGTTGCGCAAAAACATATTAAAGAGCAACTCGAAGCACAATTAGCACATGTGGCCAGTCTTGATGAAGACCGAATTTTGCGTCAATTTTTTGCCACGATTATGGCGACCTTGCGGACAAATTTGTGGCAAACCACAGCCGACGGCGAGTTTAAGCCTTACATGAGTTTTAAACTCAACCCACGCGAAGTACCTGGCGTACCAGAACCTAAACCCTTATTCGAAATCTGGGTCTATTCACCACGTGTTGAAGGTGTTCATTTGCGGGGTGGTAAGGTGGCGCGCGGCGGCTTACGCTGGTCGGATCGTCGAGAAGATTTCCGTACAGAGATTCTGGGCCTTGTCAAAGCGCAGCAAGTCAAAAATACCGTCATCGTTCCGGTCGGATCGAAAGGTGGGTTTGTCCTAAAAAATGCGCCACCAATGAGTGATCGTGAAGCCTATCAAGCAGAAGGCATCGCCTGCTACAAAATTTTCTTATCAGGCTTGTTAGACATTACCGATAACATCGTTAAAGGTAGCGTAGTTCCACCAGTCAAAGTCATTCGCCATGACGTCGATGATCCTTATCTGGTCGTTGCCGCTGACAAGGGCACAGCAACCTTTTCCGATATTGCGAATGGTGTTTCGGCGGACTATGGATTCTGGCTCGGCGACGCGTTTGCGTCGGGTGGGTCGGTTGGTTACGACCATAAAAAGATGGGAATCACCGCACGCGGCGCATGGGAATCAGTAAAGCGTCATTTCCGCTCACTCGGTGTCAATACACAAGATACGGCGTTCACGGTGGCCGGTATTGGTGATATGTCAGGTGACGTGTTTGGTAACGGTATGCTGTTATCTGAACACATCAAACTGGTTGCAGCTTTCGACCATCGTCACATTTTCATCGATCCTTCACCTGATGTCGCCGTGTCATTTGCTGAGCGTCAACGGCTATTTAATTTGCCGCGGTCGAGCTGGGACGATTACGACAAGTCTCTGATTTCTGCGGGTGGTGGCGTGTATCCACGCGGTGCCAAATCGATCAAACTTAGCCCTGAAGCGCGTACCGTTTTAGGCATTGAACCTGAAGAATTAACCCCCGTCGAGTTGTTGCGCGTGATTCTGCAAGCGCCGGTCGATTTGCTCTACAACGGTGGTATCGGTACCTATGTCAAAGCCACATTTGAAACGCACGCCCAGGTCGGTGATAAAGCCGGTGATGCTTTCCGGGTGAACGGTAACGACTTACGCTGTAAAGTATTGGCTGAAGGTGGCAATCTGGGTTGTACGCAAAATGGCCGAATCGAATTCGCGCAAAAAGGTGGTCGTATCTACACGGATGCGATTGACAATTCCGCTGGTGTTGATTGCTCCGATCACGAAGTGAATATCAAAATTTTGCTGGGTGCCATTGTTGAAGCTGGCGACCTGACACTGAAGCAACGCAATGATTTGTTAGCATCGATGACAGACGAAGTGGGTCATCTGGTATTGACTGACAACTACTATCAATCGCAGGCCCTGGACATCGCTGTTCACCGTCCATTGTATGTCCTTGATGGTCAGCAGCGACTGATGCAGTCATTAGAAAAGCAAGGACGCTTAAACCGCGCAATTGAGTACCTACCAAGCGATGATGAAATTCTGCATCGTAAAGCCGGCAAGCAAGGCTTAACCGCACCGGAGGGTGCTGTAGTATTGGCCTACGCTAAGATGTCCGTGTTTGATGATTTGGTCGCCAGCAATTTGCCGGATGATCCATTCTTCAGCCGTGCGCTCAAGGCGTACTTCCCACAAGTCTTGTCTGAACGATTTGCAGATGCGATTAGCCTCCACCCACTAAAACCTGAAATCATCGCCACCTACATTACCAATACCGTCGTCAATCGCGCTGGTGCAACCTTTGTTAATTTTATTGCCTCAGAAGCGGGTGCCAATGCGGCTGATGTGATTCGTGCATTTACGTTGGCACGTGAAATTTTTGATCTTGAGGGATTGTGGGATCAGATCGATATCCTTGATTACAAGGTCGCTTCTAACCTGCAATTGGATTTGTTATCAAAACTGATCGCTATTACCCAACGTGCATCACGCTGGATCTTGCGCCTGCGCTCTCAAAGCACCGACATGCCAACCTTAATTCAACGCTACCAACCGGCGGCGCGTGAATTGCGCGGGCAACTCGATCACTGGTTGCCAGTTAACGCACATGCGGCATGGCAACGTGAAGCAGAGACACTGGTCAGCGCTGGCGTAGAAGCAAGCCTGGCACAAAATTTAAGTGCACTGGAATATATTTTCCCGGCACTTGATTTGGTTGATCTGGCAGCGAGCTCTGACGCTAGCCTGGAACAAGTTGCACGTGCATATTTTGGTGTTGATGATCAATTAGGTTTAAGCGGCTGGCGTACACAAATCAATCGATTGCCAACTGAAACCTTATGGCAAACTCAGGCACGTGGCAGTGCCCGTGATGATGTGTATTCGATTGCGAGTCAAATCACCCGTGGCTTGCTATCGCGTCAGGAAGATCTGCCGACATGGCATGCCCGCAATGCGGCGGCAATTAACCGCTTGACTGGTTTGCTCACACTCATTAATGCACAATCCGCTGATTTGGCGCCAGTGTCGGTTGCGTTACGTGAGTTACGTCATCTCGCATAAATGTCATTGGTGGGTCATTTAGCTGATAAAAGATCCCTGTTCATGTCGCCAGTGAACAGGGATCT
The DNA here is from genome assembly GCF_049340285.1 of Undibacterium sp. SXout20W. Lineage (NCBI taxonomy): Bacteria > Pseudomonadati > Pseudomonadota > Betaproteobacteria > Burkholderiales > Oxalobacteraceae > Undibacterium > Undibacterium sp. SXout20W. Next base: position 25,223 of record NZ_JBMPPH010000043.1, read on the forward strand.
TTATTTGCATTACTGTATTTGCATTACTGTATTTGCATTGCAATTCTAAAGACATCTCAAAGGCAACTTATCTAAGAGGCATTTCCGAACCGCCAACATCGATCCAGTGATTAAGTGTTGAAAAAATAGGAATACAAAGAAATAAAGAAGTACAGACGGATTTTCTTTCCTCAATGTTTCGGGATAATTGCGGTGCGCGATTACTAAATTTAGTGCAATTTCTGAACCAGATAATCGATAAGCACACGTAGTTTGCTAGGAAGAAAGCGATTGGAAGGGTAAAGCAACCAAACTGTTCCCCCTTGATGTGATTGATGCTCCCAATCAGGAAGTAAAAGCTGCAATTCGCCATTTTGAATTGCTCTGCGCGCAGTGAACTCTGGAAGACTTGCGACACCTAAGTGACTAAGTGCTCCTTGAAGTCTAATTTCACTGTGGTTCGCCGCATAGCGTCCGCTAACCTTGACGTTATGCACTTCCCCAGATCTGGCGAAACGCCATTGACAGTGACGCTCATCGTCACTGAGATACAGACATTGATGATGTGCCAAATCGCGCGGATGTGACGGGATTCCATATTTATCGAGATATAGCGGACTAGCACAAATGAGATGCTTAATCTGCATCAGTGTTCGTCCGGTTAAACCGATTGGTGGTGAATCGGTGACCCGAATAGCTAAATCAATCGCTTCTTCAAATAAATCTACGTTACGATCTGTGACCATCATTTGGACATTGACGTCAGGATATTTCTGTAAAAAATCGCTCATGTGAGGATGAATCAACTGAAATCCTACTGCCTTAGGCATGCTTACACGCACCGTTCCGCGGGGCATTGCGGTGTGAGTATCACTCAGTGCGAAGACTTCGCGTGCCGATGCCAGCATATCTTGGCAACGTGAATAAGCGACAGTGCCAGCGTCAGTTAGCCGCAGCTTACGCGTCGTACGCTCCAAAAGTCGAATCTGAAGAACCGATTCCAATCTCCCAACCTGTCGACTTACCGAGGATGGTGAAACGCCCATCCGACGGGCAGCCGCCGAAAAGCTACCGCAGTTCACCACATTCGCAAAGACAGCCATGTCAGCCAAATGCTCAAGTTGGTTATTAATGCGCATGACGCACAAGTCCTTTTCAAAGATAGCAGATTATCACGAAGAAGAATTGAATAGATAATACTTACAATTCAACTAATGCAATAAAAATAATATTGTTGAATTATCTTGAATTATCTTGAATTGCGCTGAAGTACGCTGCATCGAACTAGTCATACACAAGGAAAACCAGATGTAGCCATGAACGTGGTGACTTGGTACCGAAGTATTCAATGAGATTTTTTTAATAAATTTAATTTTTTAAGAATGGAATTTGTAAAAATGAGTATTGATACTTCTATCCGTGCAAAGCGTACGTCTGCTGTGTATGAAGGTGGCGCAGAATTATTGAATTGGCTTAATTGGATGTTAGATGCAAGTGCCTCAGATTGGATCTCTGCAAACACAGATTATGAGTTGCAAAGAAAGATCGGTGACGAATGTCGCACATTAATAGAAGCGGCTTATGATCAAAGTAATTCCGATGCATTGGCATCAATGCACCAGATTCTTTCATTTATTTATGAATACGACTTTAGTAGCGCGAGTTTGCAGTCTGTCGATCTTGAAACTCAGCCGATCTTAAGAAGCATTTCCGCCATCCTCGAGGGTGGCATTATGAAGAATCAGCTAGCACTGATTCGGGTGGAGGAACTAAAGGCGTATCCGATAACTGGCGCTGCGTACGTTCAATGGCTGAAAAAATTAATTTCGGCCCATACTTCCTCCATTCACCCACTCTACAACCAATATTTGGCAAATGAAGCGAGCAAGGAAGATCTTGCATTCTTCCTTGCCCAGGAAACAAACCTTGATCCACGCTTTGATGACATCTTAGCGATGCTACAAATTGGCTTGCACGGTATAGAAAAAATGGAACTTGCCTGTAACTATTTCGACGAGATGGGAAATGGCAATGTGGAAAATGTACACACTGTTTTGTTTAGCCGCGCATTGGAGGAACTAAACGTAGACATCAGCTATATCAGATCAAATATGATGCTTGAGGCGCAGGCCTCCGGAAATATCTCCGCTTGCTTGGCGATGTCACGTCGACATTACTACAAGGCTATTGGATATTTCGGTGTTACCGAATATCTTGCTCCTCGGCGCTTCTAGCATTTTGTAGCCGTATGGAACCGCAATGGACTGTCAACAACTGGCAGCGCATATCATCAGCTCCATATTCATATTGATGCTGAACAGGCAAATGGATGGATGAACAATGTCATCTCCCCTTTAATCGATTCTGATCCCGCAATAGGTCTTGAAATTGCGATTGGCGCATTGATTCGACTTAATTCATCAGGCCACTACTTAGACGCGCTGTTGACACATTTTTCAAAAAAAGTGGCTATTCACCGCTAATTCAAACATCTGCTTGTCACTATTTGTGGCAACAATTTTTGTCACTGTCACTGGTCACCGTCACTGTCTACCAATTCAGAAAGTCAACATATGACACTTAATGAAAGCGGTTTTAAGATTATCCAATTTCCAAAGGCATCTCAAAAAGTTATAGAGAGCTTTTCGGATCTTGGGCCAGATATTTATCTTGGAAGTGGCAACCGAACCCGTCGCTTCGCGCAATATCGAATGACGTTTTCTAAAGATCGTTGGGAATTTGCACGTCTTCCGCATCGCCCTTATATGACCTTTTCAAAATATAACAAAGTTGCTGGAGGCATCGAACGCAACTATGAACCTCTTAAGATAGACATTACTCAACAGATCGAATTTTGTGCTCGATCAATTCCACTCGATACAGAATCTGAGTGGCAAATTAACGTTCATCAGTACCGTGTCATTGTACGACCCGATCTGGCAGGAATCACCGTGCCAGAAGGACCACATCAGGACGGGCATGAGTTTGTTGGTATTTTAGTTTTCAATCGCCACCGTATTGAAGGTGCTGAAATGCGATTGCTCGCGTTGGGGGGCGTCGGTGAACCTTTTTACAAATACACTCTTCTTGAAGGTGAGGCAGCATTACTGAATGACCGAACCATGTTTCATGATGTCACCGAAATTAAATCACTTGAGAAAAACGGAAGTGGTTATCGCGATATCGTCGTCGTAGCATTCTCCCGCTGGGAAGAGCGTTGGTATGGAAAAGAATTCGAAGAAAAAGCGCATGGAAACCTTGCGTAATTCGATCTCTTTTTTTTAAGTTGCTAAGGTCAATGGCGCCTATGTGAATTAAGTGCCTCTTCTCAAATTAATAACTCGGGAAAAACGATGGAAGAATATTTAATGCAACAGTGGTGTTTTCATGAGGCATACGGAAAACATGCAATTGACCTCGGCGAAAGTAACATCCAGTGCCAGAAGTTAGCGGATATCGGCGTTGATCTTTCTACAGTTTTGGACTATTCACAAGACCAAGGATCCGTGTCACTAAGACGCGCAGTCGGAAATTTGTACCGCAGATCTATCGATGAAATTGCTATTACCAATGGTTCTCAAGAGGCGCTCTATCTGATTTATCGTACTCTTCTGGAGAGTGGTGATTCAGTGATAACGTTTCGTCCAGGTTGGCAGCAATCATGGAGTGTACCGAGAAGTATGGGGTGCAAGGTGACTGCACTCGAGTACGGTATTAATCATGAGATTGACATGAACAGTTTGGAAAAGGCATTGACTGCAGCACCAAAATTGCTCGTTCTTAATACGCCATGCAATCCGACCGGAAAAAAATTAAGTCGTAAAAATCTTTTGGAGATTGTTCAACTTCTATCGCGCCATGGCACCTATCTTGTTTGCGATGAAGAATATTTGATTGATTTTAATGAATCCGCTGTCGGGCTGTATGAGCGAGCGATCTCCGTATCTAGTCTTTCAAAAATATATGGTTTGCATGGATTGAGAACAGGTTGGCTTTGTGGTCCCCGCGCAATCGTTGATGCCGTAGTCAATTATCGTCGTTATACGTCCATATGCAATTCTGTATTGTGTGAACGATTAGCAGAGAATGTTTTGCAGGACCGCCAACGCCATCTATCTCGATATCACCGTTTGCGTACCGCAGGATTTGAACTGCTGAAAGGGTGGGCACAAGAAAATTCTTCGTATATTCAAATGGTGGAACCAGCGGGTACTCCATTTGCATGGTTTGACCTCTTGGATGGTCGGTCATCATGGAAGTTCTGTCGTCAAGCGTTAAACGCCGGCGTCTTATTAATACCCGCCGAAGTATTTGGTACGGTCGGTGGATTTCGTCTCACGTTCGCGCGCGAGCAAGCGATTTTGCTTGATGGACTTCTGAGAGTGGAATCGGTATTACGATCAAATCGAAATGCGCATGCCGCGTTAGCAGACGTTTAGACCACCAATCATTGCAAAAAATAACCAGGGGAAAATACCATGTCCATCACAATTGAAAAATTGAACACCAAAACTAACGGTCTATCAAAACAGAGCCGAATCAATTTGATGTTATATCTCGCAACTATATTAATTTGGGGATCAACCTGGTTTCCAATCAAGTTGCAAGTAACCTATGTCAAACCTGAATTTTCTGTCATTTATCGCCTGCTTATTGCGTCTTTAATCTTGTTCGGATGGTCTTGGTGGCGAAAAATGCCGTTTCGCTATTCTATTAAAGATCACCTGTTTATGGCTTTATTCGGTTTGCTATTATTCGCTGTCAATCTCAGTCTACTTTACGCCGCCAGCGCTTACCTCACTTCAGGCTTAGAAGCAATTGTATTCTCGACTATCGTGATCATGAATATGGTCAACGGATTTGTTTTTCTCAAACGCAAACCCGAACTAAAACTCATCACTGGCGCTTGCATTGGCCTGATTGGTCTATGCATGATTTTCTGGAATGATCTGATTTCATTTGACATAAAAACTGACGCTAGTTTGGGATTAGTCATCTGCTTGGCAGCAACATTTTGCGCATCCATGGGCAATATTATTTCTGTTCGCAATCAAAAGGCGGGTTTATCAGTCGTTCATGCAAACGCTTTCGGCATGCTCTATGCCGCAATATTTTTAATTTTTTACGTGTTAGCTCGTAACGAGACTTTTTCTTTCAGTTTTTCTTTTACTTACATTGCATCCCTCGCCTATTTAGCTTTGTTTGGCTCAGTATTCGCCTATGGATTTTATCTCACGCTTTTGACTCGTGTCGGTCCTGAACGTGCTGCCTACGCGAACCTTATTTTCCCGGTTGTAGCGCTGCTTATTTCGACATTTTTCGAAAACTATGTTTGGACAGCACGTGTTGCGTTGGGGATTGGAATGATTTTTGTAGGTAACGCTTTTATTCTTCTCAAAAAGCCTGCTAGTCCAAAAAAGTAAATGCTTTTGCAAATGTTAAGTGTAGATAGTCAGGCGTAATTACAAATAGTTTGAAGGATCTGGTAATGACTTTACCGTCATAGGTCCGAAATGAAGTGACATTCCCATGATACGAGAAGACAGCAGGCGGATATGTCGTCGCCATTTTGGAATAGCAACTGACGGCATGCTTTATGGATCAATTGAAAAAGTCAGTGGAGATAGGATCAGCGGATTTAATACAGATGCAGGCGAATGCAAAAAATCGCAAAATCGCAAATCGCTGACCATGCCCTTTTTCCTCGATAAATAAGTATTGAACTTCTTCAAATCTGGAATGAAGCGATAGCACGGATCAATTGTAAGAACGCAGCCTCGGGTACATATGAGCGTCAGAAACATAAATTTGTACTGGTGCCGGAGTCGCATGGGTACTTGGATTGGTAGGTTTTCGTTTGACAGTTCATATGCATATCGGCGTCAACCTTATTAAGACTAATTCCAAAGATGGCGTTCGCCTCACAGAAATTCAGTCATCAGTAACCAAAGGCTTTTTTGCAGATAAGGTTTATCGACGGCTGACTTAAGAGCATTCAGTACCAAGACGGCAAGCCCACGATTGTGAACAATTAACGTTGTCGGAAATAAAATGATCCTACGGGAAGAAAAAACTCAGCAAATTCTTCATCTACGAGCTTTACATGTCTTTGGGCGTAATGTCGACAAAGCAGATACTGTCTTAACCAGCGTTGATGCCTCACAGATTCACGCAGTGATTCGTTGGATTGGTCAGCACTGGGAAATTCTTGACCACAGCCGCAATGGCACTTTTATCAATGACAAACGCATTGTAACGAACACCATCACTGAACTCTTCACTGGACAAAGAATACGTTTTTCGCCCAGTTCCAGCCATTGCTGGATCGTGGAGAATGTAGCGACACCTGTACCACTATTGCTGCGAATTGATCAAGATTGCGAAGCGATAACATTAAATAAGGTACAGTTTCTACCTAATGAAACCGATCCGTTGACCTCCATCCATCTTTCATCCCAAGGGTTATGGATATGACAGAACGACGTAGACAGTAGAGTCCTGATAGATGGGGACGTTATCTCAATTGCGTCGCAACGATGGCAGTTCTTTAACCCGAAAAAAGAAGACGATACGATAGATATCAGCGCTTATATCTATCCACTCGCCTCCAATGCCACCTTTTATTTTCAAGTCAGTCTCAACGAGGAGCACGTTGCTTTGGCGGTCACCGCAGCTGGAAAAGCAATCGACTTGGGTGAACGCACACACCACTATAGCTTGCTTACCCTAGCCAGGCGCAGAATTGAAGACATTCAACGTGGTATCGAAGAAAGCGCACAAGGATGGGTCAGCGTTGAAGAACTGTCGAAAATGCTGGGCGTGGAGCCGCCGCATTTGAACATGCAGCTATTTCGCGCGCGCGGTCAGCTCGCAAGACAAATTCCAGAACAGTCTGATCTACTCGATGTTATCGAACGCCGTCGTGGCGAAGCTCGCTTCGCATCGATTGCGGTCGAAATCAATCGAGGAAAGCAACTTGAAGCCAGGCTAACGCCTGCAATAAGTACCTTTAGAACCACCGACAAGGGTGAGTATAAGAGCGAGTATCCCAACTCGAGTTGATAGTTCAGAAACCTCGTTTAGAGTTGCTGTGGGAAGACAAATCCCACTCGAAGCACAAGAAAGACGCACCATTGAATTTTTGAGGAATATCGACATGTCGCTTATCAATACCACTAAACCTTTACAGGAAACTGTTTTGACAAGCCAAGAACATAATCCCTACCAACTTATTCTTCAACTCGGTGAAGGTGGCTCAGGCAGTGTGTTCAAAGCGATTCAAAAAAATACCGGACAAGTCGTTGCACTCAAATTGTTTCATACAGTCGCAGAAAAAAGCGACATCAATGAATCAGAATATCGTAAAAAGTCATGTCGTCTAATGCAGAATTTTGAGCGGGAAACAACACTATGTGCGCGCCTCCATCATCCGAATATTGTTAAGCTACTAGACCGTGGCAAAACAGACCACGGACAATTATTCGCCATTTTTGAGTTTGTTCCAGGTGAGACACTGAGAGATCTATTAATACGGCAAGGTTCGTTGAGCGCATTCGAAACTGGTGAATTTATGGGGCAAGTCTTGGATGCTTTGACATGTGCACATGCTAACGGTATTGCACACCGTGACTTAAAGCCACAGAACATTATGATCAGCAAAACAGGTACGCGAAACCATGTAAAAATTCTCGATTTTGGGATCGCAAGTCTCGTCGCTGAAGATCGATGTACAGACTTCCAAAACTGCACGCTGGTCGAAGATGCCATGTGTTCCCCAGCCTATAGTGCGCCAGAACAACTGCGCGGAGAGCCACCAACGGTAAAGATGGATATTTATGCCTGGGGACTATTAGTCCTGGAATGCCTTACCGGTAAAGCCGTTGTTTCAGGAACAACGATTTCTGAACTCTTTAACAGACATTTGAGTAACGTAGAAATGCCAATTCCTGCAGCATTAATTTCACATCCGATAGCAGAATTATTACGTCGTACTTTACGAAAAAATCCCGCAGAAAGAATTGGTAATGCTACACAACTGTACCAAGATTTTCAGAAAATTAACTTTACAAATATCGTAGCTAATCTGACAGAAAATTGTTACTCGAAGCAAAAATCGCAGGCAATAACTTCTGAATATACACAACAATATATTCCAGATAGGTTCGATTTAGCCTATGAACAATAGCGAATTACTGAGTTAAGCTTCGCGCTAACAAAAACTCAATCAAATGCAAATAAGAATGCAGCAAATTCAGCAAATGCAGAAATCGACAACGATACGGTGAATCCGTTGCAGCGAGATTAAAATAATCAATGTGCAGAGATTTTTCAATATTGCGATGCACATTTAGCAGGAGCATTAGCAACTAATTTCATATTTTATTTTGGTTATCCGCACACATCTGATGATGCAAGAGACGCTCGCGGCATCGCTCTTGCATTTATCAATCGAATACATTGTCCTAATACACTTCCGCAGCTATAAAGAATTGTCGTTTATATGCGTATCGGCATACATGCCTGCATGGCTCGCATGTGGTTGGATATAGACTAACCGGAGCCACGCCAATTTTTTTTCGTGGCAACTCAAAAAATTGGCAAGGTTAGGTGAAATTTCAGTGAGTCGGAATTGCTGCAAATTGTTCCATCAATTTATTGAATTCGCGAACATGAGATCCAGTTTAAAGCAATTAAAAACGATCATATTATCCAGCTGATAGTTGGTACTAAGAGGTGGCAGATTAATATTTACGTATCCAAGGCGAACTCAAGTCAGAGGCGATTTCATGAGTGCGTGATATTGGCCAGTTGATCAGTCTGTAAAAATTTAAACCTACAAAACCTATTAGTTGATGACTAGAAATAGTGTGTTTCAACGATACACCGATATCGACTACATCGCTTCAAAATCCAATTACGCACTTAGTTCATTTTTGCGAATGACACAATCTATGACTCGCGAGTTCAACTATGAAGTGCAACTGAAGATAAATGGTTAAAGGTGGGAAGATGCAGTAGCATCCGGCCTTCCAGACCTCCAAGTCAAAGTTGCCCGAAATGACATACACACATCTTACCCAA
>NZ_JBMPPH010000044.1:0-32136 GCF_049340285.1 Undibacterium sp. SXout20W
GGGCGATGAACAGCTTAAATCATCGTCCCAGAAAATGTCTCGGCTTCAAAACGCCGCACCAAGTATTTATGAAGCAGTTACAATCGCATCAACATGTGGTTGCACTTCGAAATTGAATCCGCCATTGTATTCTATTCAGGATCTGGCTGTTAGCCGACAACTTATTTTCTTGTGTCCAGGTGTAGTTTTGTTTGTTTTTGCATATTTTCTATATCGCAAGGGACTGAAAAATTCTTCCAGTAAATTTGCGTAACATGCAGTCCCACAAAGAATAAACTCGTACCAATGCATCAGTCTTATTTTCGTTCAAATGCTGTCACTTCCCTTACCATGGCTTTTTTCAGAATATCCAGCAAATGGTCCAAATCGACAGGTTTGCTAAGAAAATGTTCGACACCAGCGAAATTGATCGCTTCTCGTAAAAGTTGCGTATTTGGTGTGCCGGTAATCAACACGCGCAGCACAGAGGGCGCGATTTTTCTTGCTTGGGCAAGTAATTCAACACCTGACTGACCAGGCAAATAATTATCTGCGATGATTGCAAATAATTGATTTGATAAGATGATTGACATGGCTTCACTGGCATCTTCGGCGCATAAAAAGTCTACCGATAACACATCAGATAGCCCTTCTACAATGAATTCTCGCATCGTAGCGCTATCGTCGACGACCAGCACTTTCAAACGCTCACTGGTTGGCATTAACAATTTCGGATCGAACATTCGTGATTTTTGTAACATCGGAATCACTTCTTCAGGTGGCACTGGCCGCGCAATCCAATATCCTTGCACCCGATCTGCTCCCAATTCGCAAAGCTGCCTGGCCTCACTCTCTGTTTCTGCACCTTCTGCTAATGCCACCATTGACAGGCTGTTGGCGAGTTGAATGACGGTATTCACAATGGCTCGGTCTTCTTGGTTCGAACATAAGCCTCTGGTAAATACCTGATCAATTTTCAAACAGTCCGCCGGAAATAATTTGAGATAACCAAGATTAGAATATCCGACGCCGAAATCATCAATGGCTAAACGAACGCCAAGGTTCTTTAGTCTATGCATGGTTTCGATACTCGCCACCGGATCGTTAAGCGACAAGCTTTCGGTAAGTTCAACCTCAAGACAAGAGGGGGGAATGCGATATCTTTTTATGACGTCTTCAATGTACGTCACCGTTTCGCCGCTACAAAATTCTGCCGCTGACATGTTAATGGCTACGGTCAGCCATTCGTAACCAAGTTCATGCCAGTCATGAATTTGTTTGCACGCAGTATCGAGCACCCAACACCCAATGGCTTTGATGAGATCTGTTTCTTCGGCAATCGGGATAAATCGGCCAGGAGGTAGCAATCCATATACCGGCGAATTCCAGCGTATTAATGCTTCAAACCCTGTTAAGGTGCCACTTCGCAGGTCGACTTGAGGTTGATAATAGAGGACCAATTCGTTATTGGAAATGGCGTTCCGTAATTGCTTTTCTAGTAGCATTCTATCTTCTGCAGCGGATTGCATTTCGTGCAAATAATATTGCGCTTTGTTATTTTTCTCGCTGGCTTTAGCGCGAAGCATTGCCATCGTGGCACGTCTCAATAGCACTTCAGCGGCGTCGCCATCTTCAGGGGACAGGGAAATTCCTACACTGCCATCCAAAACAATCTGTGAATTATTCAACAGCAATGGTGCCTGCAAGCATTCTAGAATGCGCTGCGCAATTAAATTCGAATTGTCAATTGGCACGATCTTGCAAACCGCTACAAATTCATCGCCATCTAATCTGGCGACGATATCAGGCTCCCGGATAATCTCGTTGAGTCGCAAAGCGATTTCACGCAACGCCTGGTCACCGTATTCATGGCCCAAATTATCATTAATAAATTTGAATTTATCTAAATTAATTAAGAACACTGCTACCTTATAATTTTCGCGAATTGCCGACTGAATTGTTTGGTTCAAGCGGTCAAGCAGTAGTTGGCGATTAGGTAATTTCGTCAGTGGATCATGCATAGAGCGATACTGCAAATCCATCTGGTATTGTTCATGATCGTTTAACTTTTTAATCCGTGAACGGTAATGTGAGACAAATACATACGTGATTGCGGCAGCCAGGATCAAGTCAATGAAGGAAATAAAAATGACTTCTTTCCACCACGGAGAAAATATCTCTTCTGAGGTCAATCCAAGGACAACATAGAGTGGCAAATTAGGTATTTGATTGACATAAGTAAACCGCTCATTCTGATCAAAAAAATGATGTGTGATTTGGACATTTGAAGTTGAAATCGAATTCGACGAATTATCCAGATCACCCCAGGAAATTTTCTTGCCGATGGATTCTAATGATTCGCGACCATTGAAATAGTTACTGATCGTGGTTAATTCAGCATTAAAAATCAGCAAAATATCATTATTTTTTAGCTGTAATCTGTTTCCTAAAAGTTGAGAAATCATTTGCCCAATTTTCAGTGATGAATACACTACGCCACCAAATTTTCCATCTTGCAGCGTGTAACGTCTGGCGCAAATTAATACCCATTCGTTCGTGCTTAAGTCACGTATGGGCTCACTAATCACCATACCTATATTTGCATCCTCCTGAAGTCGTTTGAAATATGCAGTGTTGCTGATATTAATTGTGATGTTTTCTCCGGATTTGACATTGCCGTGTACATCCGAATAGGTGAGTAAGATCAAGCCTGGGACGCGTCGTTCTAAAAAATAGAGTTGCTTATTTAAATTTGCGTTATCAGCATTTTCATGTTGAATATTGAATTGAACTTGATCCGCCGCAGCTTGTAAGGTGATATCAATCGTATGCAAGGAGCCTGCCGTTGCTTCTGTGACGATAGCGCCCAGGTTGTGGACGGTCAGTACCGCACGTTGATGATAATCATGATGACTTTGACGTAGATGTCCGAATGAAATACCGAAAACCAAAGCGATCAGTAAGAGCGGTATTAGTAAATAATATCGGATCATGGAACCAGTTCCTATCAAAAAACAGATAAAGTTGTGTCCACTTATTCGTTAAAGTCGAGATGGCTAACTAACGATCAGACATAGCGGCACACAATTCATTTTCCATCCAATTTGCTCTATCGGGTCGAACTTATTTTGTATTATTTTTCTCATCAAAATAGAGACGTAGGGAATTCATAATTTGCATTAATTCCACTCCAACAACTTGAATTTGTGGCTCTAACAATTCAGATGATTCACGCTCTCTGAACTGTTGTTCCAGAAGTTCGGCATTGAGTTGAAGCTTCGTCGCGCCGAGGTTAGCGGCGTTACCTTTGAGTGAGTGAGCCAAACGTTGAGCAGTTGTAAAATCTCCTTTAGCATGCGCTTCCCGCAGAGCCACAAATTCATTTTCTTGTGATTCCAAAAATTTCTTCAACACTTTTTCTAGTAGTGAGGTTTTGCCCATCATGTGCTTGAGTGCCAGTTTTAAATCAAGCCCTGCTATTTCTGGTCGCTCAGTAATCATTTCTTGATGTTCTGTAGCTGCAACTATCATAGTGGCAGCGGGCTTAATCCGTTGCTGCATACATAGGCGCATTTCACTTGAGCTGAGCGGATTAAAAAGAAAATCATTGGTGCCGACCGATAAATACTGTTCGCGGTCGCTACGTGACATTTTTTCTGCAATGACGACGATGGATAAATTTTGGTAGCCCTCAAGTTTGCGTATTCGCTGCACGACGATCACGCCATGTTCTACCGGTCCCTGCAATTCGACAAGGACCATTTGATATGGTCGGCCGTCAATAAACCCTTCAATTAATTTATCAAGGCCCGCATTTTCATCCTCTGCCACGTCGGCGCTAAGGTGGTCTGATTTACCGAGTTCAGAAAAAGCCTTTTTGCTCTCTGGGTTATCAGAGACAAGTAATACGCGTGTGTTTTTTCCAAAATCTGCATTACTTACCATTGCTGGCGGATTGACTGCACCGATTCCTGGTCGTGGCCTTACCCAATCCAATAATGCTTTCCAAAGCTCGTCCTGGTCTATTGGCTTCGTCACAAAGGCATTCATGCCAGCACTCAAGCATCGATCACGGTCAACCTTCATTGCATTGGCGGTCATCGCTACGATGGGTAAATCGGCGGGTGTATGGGATTGACGAATATGTCTGGTGGCGACGACACCGTCCATTACCGGCATTTGCATATCCATTAAAACAATGTCATACGGACGGCCTTCTACAAACCTTGCTTGAACCATATCGATGCTAATCTTACCGTCTTCAGCAATATCAACTTCAAGGTTGGCGGATTGCAATAATTCGCACGCTATTTCCTGATTGATGACGTTATCCTCAACGAGCAACACTCGAGCACCTTTGATTGAATCTAAATTAACTGTCGATGGCGCAGGTTTGTTATGGATGTGGTTGGTGTGTTGTTTGACTGGGTTATGTCGCATCAGTTGGGACATGGTGTCGACCAATTCTGAAGCGTTCACTGGTTTGCGTAGCACGTGCTCAATACCGAGACTTTCTGCATCGTTGACTAGTTCCTGGCATCGATGTGCGGTCGCCATCAAAATAAAAGGCGAAGTCTTTAAATGCATTTTTTGGATGGTTTCAATAGTTTGCAAACCATCCATGCCGGGCATTCTCCAATCCATCATGATAAATTCAAATGATTTATCACTATTTTGCTTTTGCTGTAGGATATCGATACACACTTGCCCCGACTCTGCGTGTTCTGCATTGAAGCCGATCCCCGATAACATCGAACAGAGTCCCACCGCCGCGGCTTCATTGTCATCAACGACCAAAACGCGCTTACCGCGTAGCTCTTCTCTGGAGGTGGAGATAAATGTTTCGGAGGAACCAACACCAACGCGGGCAGTAAACCAGAATGTCGCACCTTTTCCTTCCACGCTCTCAACACCGACTGTTCCGTCCATACTTTCCGCCAGCTTTTTGCTAATTGCGAGCCCTAATCCAGTGCCGCCATACCGGCGCGTAGTACTGGAATCGGCTTGTTCAAAGCTGTGAAATAGCCGTGCCATTTGTTCTTGAGTCAGACCAATTCCCGTATCGGTAACCTGAAATTTTAATAATGCATCGGTCTCATTTTTTTCTTCAACGCTGATATCAATACTGACTTCCCCAGTATGGGTAAACTTAATGGCGTTGGTAACATAATTAATTAATACTTGGCCGATGCGTAAAGGATCTCCGAGAAGTACGGTGGGTAACCTTGCATCCAGATTCAGCAATAATTCCAAGCCCTTTTCTTCTGCTTTCGAAGAAAGTAAATTAAGCAAGTTATCAGTGACGCGGTAGATGCCAAAGGGGATGGTTTCGATATCTAGTTTTCCCGCTTCAATTTTAGAGAAATCGAGGATATCGTTGATGATTCCTAATAAATTCTCGCCACTTTGTTTAATCTTTTGCAGATAGTCGGCAATCCGCTTTGGCATATCGTATTTCAAGGCGATGCCGGACAAACCAATAATTGCGTTCATTGGTGTTCTAATTTCGTGGCTCATATTCGCCAAAAATACGCTCTTTGCTTGACTGGCAGATTCTGCGAGTTCTTTGGCATTCAGCATTTCTCGTGAAGCCTGGCGCTGTAATGTGATGTTTTCGACGAGCCACATTGCCCCTTTGGAAAAATCATTAACGTCGACGGCTGACGCAGTATGAGCGACTTCACAAACGGTACCATCTTTGCACTTCAGAACACCTTCAGATCTGAAGGTTTCCCCTTTAGCGATGACCTCAAGGGCATGTTTGAGTTTCTGATGTTCACTATCATTGACATGGATCAGACGAGTGTTTTGACCTTCAAGCTGTCCGGGGGCATATCCAAGCATTTTTTCGAACGCAACATTCGGGCGGCGAATATACCTTTCATCTGTATTCCCGACAATATTGCAAATACCGATCGAGGCATTGTTTAGTACCAGGTCGATTTCATTCAGGCTTGTATTCAGATGTGCCTGTTCTATTTCTAATTCTTCCGTACGTTTTTTGACAAGGTATTCAAGATTTTGCTGTGTTTGCAGCAATTCTTGCTCGGCTAATTTGCGCGTACTTATTTCTGTTTGTAATTCTTCAATGGCATTTTTCAGGCGTAAAACGACTTCATCCAAGACCTTGTTAACCAGGTCTATTTCGTCGCCGCGAGTGCGATCGAGATGAGATTCAGAATTCAATGTTGTCAGAGGTTCGGATTGTGTCAAAAAGTTCAAGCCATGTACTTTTTCCGCGAGGTTTTGTACGCGTCTGGTCACCAGACGTCGCATGACATACATCATGAAAAGTGCGACCAGAAAGGTCTTGAAAGCATTACTCACCAATATGGATGCCGCTTGTTCAGCAATCCGTTGATAGATCAGATCAATACTGGCTGTTACATACAAATCGGCAATCGTCTCTTTTTCTCCATTGTCGCCTTCGTGCCGGAGGACAAACACACGTTCAATCACATGCGTAGAAGCGCGCTTACCGTGTTCCCATGTCTTACCATTCGTGGTGACAATCCGCGCGAGTTCGATGCCGGGCAATTGCACCATCGCTTTCAACCCTAATTCGATTTGCTTCTTGTCATAATTCCACACGCTGTCAGTCACGCTAGGAACATAGGCACCAACCTGTTCCAGAGTTTCATAGAGGTCTGAACGTTGCTGGCGATAATTCATGCTTAATTGAATGATCGTGATCACCAAGGTTAGCAGTGAGCTAAACATGATGATCTGTACTATCAAACGTTTACTTAGTCTATCCGTGTCGATAATATTGGTCATAGAGATGGGAATAAAAATGATTGTTTTCTCATTCTTTACATCTTAGGCATCTTATATTGAGGCAAAGTTTGTAACTCTTTGAGCGCCTTTTCAAGCTGTTCAACCATCTTCTGACCTTCCGCCGTTTTGGGAGCCCCAAGGACGACGAAATCTAATTTATAAACCGTTTCACCTCGGATATTTTGATTGTTGATCTTATCGAGTGCGGTAGAAACTGGGCCCGCATAGTCCATAAAATAATCTGCACGTCCGTTGATCATCATCTCTAAGCCAGCCTCGCGGGTCGATGCTTCTTCAACTTTGGTTTTGGTCTCTTTGTTAGAAAGAAAATCCAGAACGCCACCATAACCATAACCCGCTAACCGGATAATTCGCTTACCTGCTAAATCTTCCACATTCTTAATATTTGGCACACTATTGAGATGAATCGCTCGCAATTCATCGACAAAAATCGGTACTGTCCCCACAGCACAAAAAGCGGCACGTTTGGGACTGTTGCCTAAAATCGTGAAATTAACGGTGCCGTCTTTGAGAGATTCTTCAATTCTGGTGGTAGGCAAAATGCGTAGACGAGGTTTATAGCCTAGCTTCTTGATTGCGGCTTCTGCTAGTTGAAACAAATAACCGTCTGGATTTCCCTGTTTATTGGTAATGCCAACAGGCGGATATTCAGCAAAACCGAACACCATTTCGCCACCCGGCGCTGGCACGCTGGATTCAGAAAAAGCAACGGCAGGGAGCGACAGCGAAAGTATCGCAAATGCAAATTTGATGGGGATTCTTAAAACAAGGCGGCTAACATACGAAAAAAAGTCGCTTATTGAATATAAATCGCACATAAAACTCTCCTGATAAAAATGTTCAAAACCTGAAATTTTGTTGCTAAGCGGGAAAGAAATTCTATGTCACTGTCGCGGAACGCATTGGCGAGCGTATTTATTATTGCGTGTACGAAATAAATAATAGGTGTATTTAGTCAAAAACACCAACGCTAAATGGCCATAATCACCGTTTAACAACAAGCGATAACAGTGGAAAAATTGACGTCAGGCAAGTATCGTTTTCTTTAAGTTAATTTCTTGTGTATTGATCTGACAAAATTGCCCATTAGCATCATGAGAAATTTTGACGACACTTTGACGGATCAGATAGACCTATGGTTGATGGTATTGAGGTGCACGAAGTTTTTCCAAATTCGCGGAGTGGGCGACTGATTGCTTGATTTGAAATGTCTGCAATCGTCTTTAGTCAGGCGGGATTTTTCGTAAGACGGGAGCCCTAAGCATCAGCGTCTTTAAGATTCACAAAAATGTTTATCTTAATCCGCTGAAGAAACTAATCGATATTCGTCTCGGATACAGCGGAATTTTCCGGAAACTTAGCATCGATGATTTTCGATAAATCATCGAATATTCAAAAAGTATTCAGCAAATAAAATTGATTTATAACGATTGTTTTGCAGAACGAAACACGTCGTACAATATCTTTTGAACGCAATCAGAAAATTGGCCAAATCAATCGCGGTGACGCGATTGATTTTCTTGTACTCTATTAGCTCATTACGACTAACGTTACTCGCCAATCCCATGCGCCTGTTGATCCGCATGGTAGCTCGAACGAACCATCGCACCGACCGCTGCATGCGCGAAGCCCATTTTGTAGGCTTCTTCTTCATACATTTTGAACACATCAGGATGTACGTAACGGCGCACTGGCAAGTGGTGACCACTTGGTGCCAGATACTGGCCGATGGTCAACATGTCAACATTATGCGCACGCATGTCGCGCATGACTTGTAAGACTTCTTCATCGGTCTCGCCGAGGCCAACCATGATGCCGGATTTGGTCGGTGTGTTCGGGTGCATTTCTTTAAAGCGTTTCAACAGATTTAAAGAGTATTCGTAGTCAGAACCCGGGCGTGCTTCTTTATAGAGGCGCGGTGCGGTTTCCAGATTGTGGTTCATCACATCTGGCGGTGCCATGTTCAGAATCTCTAAAGCGCGATCCATACGACCGCGGAAATCTGGCGTCAGAATTTCGATGCGTGTTGTTGGTGACAGTTCGCGGATTTTGCTGATGCATTCAGCAAAATGGGCGGCGCCGCCATCGCGCAAATCGTCGCGGTCAACAGAAGTGATAACAACATAGCTGAGTTTTAAATCAGCAATGGTTTTTGCCAGATTCGCGGGTTCGTTGACATCAAGTGGATCTGGACGGCCATGACCCACGTCGCAGAATGGGCAGCGGCGGGTGCATTTGTCTCCCATGATCATGAAGGTGGCAGTACCTTTACCAAAGCATTCGCCAATATTCGGGCAGGAGGCTTCTTCACAGACCGTCACCAGTTTATTGGCGCGCAGGATGTCTTTGATTTCATAAAAACGGGTGGTTGGTGAACCTGCTTTGACACGTATCCAGTCTGGTTTCGGCAGACGTTCCATCGGTACAATCTTGATAGGAATACGCGCAGTCTTACTCGCGCCTTTTTGCTTTTCAGTCGGATCGTAGGCGGCAGTAGCCGCATTGCTGGTGTCAGCAGGAGAGACAGGAGTATTTTCGGTTGTCATGATACGGAGCGGTGTCGAAAAATTTCAAAAAATTCAATCGGGTGCAGACAATAAGTCTTGCAAATTCTGTGCGAGGGCATTTTGTACATCGGCTAAGGCTGCATGGACGCCCAGAGTTTTCATGTCCACGGTTGCCAGTCCGGCATAACCACAAGGGTTGATCCATGAAAACGGTGCTAAATCCATATCTACATTTAAAGATACGCCATGATAGGTGCAACCATTACCGCGTATTTTGAGACCTAACGCCGCAATTTTTGCGCCTTTAAATGGCCCGTCGCAAACATAAATGCCAGGTGCGCCTTCCTTGCGTTCGCCAGCCAGATTATACGCTGCCAGCGTGTCGATGACGGCTTGTTCTATCTTATGGACGAATTCTCGTGCAAATAAACGTGCTTTGGGGTGGCTACGACGCAAGTCCATCATGAGATAAATGACAACCTGACCCGGGCCATGATACGTGACTTCGCCACCGCGGTCAGTTTGAACCACAGGGATATCATGCGCAGCCAACACGTGCGACTGATCGGCGCCCAACCCCAGCGTAAATACCGGCGGATGTTCGACAATCCAAAATTCATTGGGCGTATTAGCATCACGCGCGTCAGTAAAGGCGCGCATCGCATCGAAGGTCTGCGGATAAGGCTCAGTGCCACGCTGCAGAATGATGGGCATAGTGGAAGTAGAGGTACTGTTTTGCATAGACCGCTAGTTTAACATTCTTGACTGGCGATGGCCGTTTTTCCTGCGGACAAATAGAAACAAGTAGTTAACATCAGCATGACTCGCCGATGGCAGATACTCTCAAGCAGGTTTAGTTTGCTAATTCGACGAAGACTCGAACCTAGCGGTATTTTATTGCCAGCTCAAAACTGTTGGAGCTGCTGAAGTTGTTGAAGTTGCTGAGCTGCTATCGGGCTAACGACATTGCAATCCTGTTAAGAGCACGCAGATATGACGCAAGCCCGATTATTACCCTTACAGCTTTAAGCAAAAACGTGTGTCAGCTTTTGTGATAACTTTTGCAAATAATTTGCCACCAAAAATTCAGGCTGATTTGTCACGACCTGGCTGGTCACTGTTTGCAATTCGATCAAACTTGCTTGTTGATCTGACTCTACCACTACCATGCGATTAGCAGGAATGACAACGGTTTCATCATCAGTCAACCAAAAATCGCAATCGTCACCAGCGATTGTCAACCAAACGCGACCACACACGACTCTGACTTTACGATCGACAGGGGACACGCCAGAAAGTGTTTTTCCAGCAGTGATAGTGTAAGATGGGTTTGCGAAATTATTTGTCATTTCCGTGCTCCTTGTTGTGCAGCAAAAAATCAATTAAAAATTGACTTGTTAGGGGAAAATCCAATGCTGCATTGCGATGAGAGCATTGTAGGCGCTACTAGTTAAGAAACAAAACGAGAAATTTTGGCTTTGCTTGCTAATAAAATTCACATTGTTATGTGTATTCCTGATGACGGATATATGAAAAATGGATATCAGAAAATTGCCTAATTTAGCAGCACTTCGTGCCTTTGAAGCAGCAGCCCGTCATCAGAATTTTTCCAAGGCGGCGGAAGAAATTCATCTGACGCATGGTGCCGTCAGTCATCAAGTGCGTGGACTGGAAGAAGAGTTGGGTGTCGAGTTATTCGTACGTCGTGGTAAACGTTTAGAGCTCAATGTCGAAGGGGAGCGGTATGCGTTGGCGATTCGTCAGACATTGCAAAATTTGGTCGAAGCCACCGAACAATTACAAAAGCGCAATCAACAAAAACGCTTAGGAATTACCTCATTGCCATCGTTTGCTGCGCGATGGTTGTCGCCGCGTCTCGGTCGATTTATTGAGAATTATGCAGACCTTGAGGTAAGTTTGCAGTCGAGTAATCAATTGTCTGATTTTTCGCGTGATTCGATTGATATCGGGATTCGCTTTGGTCTTGGTAATTACCCAGGACTGGTGTCTGAATTTTTGATGGGAGATTATTATTACCCGGTGGTGAGTCCGTATTATCACGGCGGCCATTTGCCAGCGACACCGGCAGAATTGGCCGCCTCTAATTTGTTGCGATGTGATGAAGAGCCATGGAAACCGTGGTTCCGTGCTGCCGGTTTAGATAACGAGGAGCCAACCAATGGTCTGGTGTTTCAGGATGCGTCGATTCTCGCCCGTGCTGCTGTCGACGGTCAGGGTATCGCACTAGGACGGCATGAAATCGTGCAATCAGACATCCAAAGCGGTCAGTTAATCCGCTTGTTTGATATCGAAATTCCATGTCCGGTTTCCTACCATTTGGTGTATCAGGAACAAGCTTTGCAAAAACCGCAAGTGCGTGCTTTTCGTGAATGGCTCCTCAATGAGGTCGCGTTGGCAAAACGTTGAGTAATTACCCTATTTTCGCGCATACTTTTCGGTGAATCATCAAAGATAGTTGTGGCGTTCAAGCAAGCACGATTTTAGTTTTTACTTTTTCAAATGTTGCTTGCATTGGTTCTGGTACTGGCTGGTCCGTGAACAACATATCGATCTGCGACATGTGGCCTAATTTGACGAGTGCAGGGCGATCAAATTTAGAATGATCCGCCGCCAAAAATACGGTTCTGGAATGGTGAATAATAGCCTCAGAAACGCGCACTTCACGATAGTCAAATTCACGTAGAGTGCCATCCATTTCTATGCCTGAAATGCCAATAATTCCAAAATCGACTTGAAATTGACGAATCACGTCAACCGCTGCTTCGCCAGTCAGTCCGCCATCTCTGGGGCGCACGACGCCGCCAGTGACAATCACTTCGATATCCTGATAGTTGCACATGATGCTGGCAACATTCATGTTGTTGGTGATAACTCGTAAATTTCTGTGATTGGACAGCGCCCGCGCAATTTCTTCTGTGGTTGTCCCCAGATTAATGAACAAGGTGGCATGGTCTGGAATATGTTGCGCTACTGCGGCAGCAATCTGTCGTTTCTCGTCGGAAAGCAAAGTTTGGCGGGCGTTATACGCCATATTTTCTGCGCTGGAGGTGAGTCCTACGCCACCATGGAACCGGCGCAACAAATTCATATCTGCCAATAAATTGATATCGCGTCGTATGGTTTGTTGCGTGACTCTGTATTGCGCTGCCAATTGCTCAACTGAAGCAAATCCTCCTCTTTGTACGCCAGCTAATAATTCTTGTTGCCGCAGGTTCAGTGTCTGAGTAGTTGACTGATCATACGACTGGAGCACGGCTTTAGACATGTACAAGCATCCTTCGGCAAAAGAGGAAATGTTTGAAAACGAAAATTGATTGAATAAGTTCATTTTAAACGAAGCTTGTATCAAGCATATTTCAACCCGATAAAAGAGAGAAATTTATTAAAAAAATACTTTTTTACATTTACTGTTGTGAAAATGCTTCTGTGCAGAAAGTTTATTAAAATGTTTGAAAACGAACTTGAACTTATTCATTTGATGATTTATGATCGTTTTCGAACATGAATACTGATATTGGTCATATGAAAATTTCATCAGTTTGTCGTGTTTTCCGCTCGTATAATTCTTTTATTGCAAACTGGCCTGACATCATGACGAATGATCTGCATTACGATTTACTGGTTGTAGGTGGTGGCATTAACGGTGCAGGAATTGCGCGTGATGCTGCGGGTCGTGGTTTGCGAGTTTTATTGTGCGAAAAAGATGATCTTGCCGGTCATACTTCATCGGCGAGTACCAAGCTGATTCATGGTGGTCTACGGTACCTTGAGTACTATGAATTTGGTCTCGTACGCAAAGCCTTGAAAGAGCGCGAAGTCTTGCTGCGCGCTGCGCCTCATATCATCTGGCCGCTACGTTTTGTGATGCCACACGTTCCGCATCTGCGGCCAGCATGGATGATACGCGCTGGGTTGTTTTTGTACGATCATCTCAGCAGACGTGAATTATTACCTGGGTCCTGCGGTGTTAATCTGGATACGCATACACTTGGTGCCCCTTTGCATGACAGCATGCACAAAGGCTTTGTATACTCGGATGCATGGGTCGATGATGCCCGTCTGGTCGTGCTCAATGCGATGGATGCGCAAGAACGTGGCGCGCGTATTCTGACACGCACAAAATTGCAATCAGCGCATCGTGAAGGGGGATTGTGGCATGCAACTTTACTGAAAAATAATCAGACACAAATCCCGGTATTAGCACGCGCCATCGTGAATGCCGCCGGACCTTGGGCTAGTGAACTACTCCATCAGCATTTACATCAAACTGCCAAAAATGACGTGCGTCTGGTAAAGGGGAGTCATATTGTCGTGAGAAAAATGTTTGAGCACGATCATGCCTATATTTTTCAAAATCCGGACAAACGTATTATCTTTGCTATCCCTTACGAACATGAATTTACGCTGATTGGCACCACGGATCTTGAATATAAGGGTGATCCTGACAGTGTAAAAATTTCCTCCGAAGAAGTCGCCTATTTATGTGATTCAGCGAACCGATATTTTAAACAAAGCATCAATCCAGCAGACGTGTTGTGGACTTATTCCGGTGTCCGACCGCTGCTGGAGCAGGAAGATGCAGCCAACCCGTCGGCAGTGACGCGTGATTATCACCTTGAGTTAGATACGCTCGATGGTCAGGCGCCAATATTGTCTGTGTTTGGTGGGAAAATGACGACCTTCCGTTGCCTCGCTGAAGAAGCAGTCAATATGCTTGAACAGCCTTTGGGCATTGCACAGAAACCATGGACGGCAAAGGCTTCTTTACCAGGCGGTGATATTCCAGATGCTGACTTTTCAGGGTTTTTTGATCGCTTTCAATCAGGCTACCCCTGGTTGCCAAAAGCCCTCGCGCATCGTTATGCCCGTAGTTACGGTACCCGAGCACAACGTATGCTGGCGGATTGCCAATCACTATCAGACTTAGGTGCAGAAGTGAGTCCTGGCTTGTTTGAGATAGAGGTCAATTATCTTGTAGAGCATGAATGGGCACGTAGTGCCGAAGATATTTTATGGCGGCGAAGTAAGCTGGGTTTGCATACCACACAGGAAGCAATTACGGCACTACAAGCATACTTGGCGCGAAAACATTAAGCCATTGCGTGCCTCCTTTCAACCGAAATATCCTCACTGTCGATCAGCGCTGCCACATTAGCGACTTCGACGTACGCGAAGATATTTAGAGGGTTAACCACATTAGCAGTTCAGCGGGACGAATAAAACTGGTCGAAAAGCCCTTGTCCCAGGCAATGGCTCAAAGCTGGTAAATAAAATAAAAATCGGAGATCAACCATGGAGAAGACCCAGATGGATAGTAAATATATTCTGGCATTAGATCAGGGCACCACGAGTTCACGCGCGGTGTTGTTTGATCATAGCGGTAGTATCGTTGCAGTCGCACAAAAAGAATTTCAACAAATTTATCCACAACCGGGTTGGGTCGAACATGATCCACAAGAAATCTGGTCGACGCAAGCTGGCGTTGCCGCCGAAGCAGTTGCTCATGCCGGCTTGGCTGGAGGCTCAATTGCCGCCATCGGTATAACAAATCAACGTGAAACGACCATCGTTTGGCATAAAGAAACCGGTCGTCCTTTGTACAATGCGATCGTATGGCAAGATCGCCGTACCGCTGAATTTTGCGATCAATTGAAAGCACGTGGATTGGAAGATAAATTTCGGTCGAAAACTGGTTTGCCGATTGATGCATATTTTTCAGCGACCAAAATACGCTGGATTTTAGATAACGTTGCTGGCGCGCGTGAACTCGCCAACCGAGGTAAATTGGCCTTTGGTACTGTTGATAGCTGGCTCGTGTGGAATTTCTCGCAGCAAGCATTGCATGTGACGGATGTCACCAATGCTTCACGCACGATGTTGTTCAATATTCATACCTTGCAGTGGGATGAGGAACTCCTGGATATACTGGAAATACCACGTAGTATGTTGCCAGAAGTTCGCTCGTGTTCTGAAATTTACGGCAAAACTAAAACGACTTTGTTCGCTTCTGAAATTCCCTTGGCGGGCATTGCTGGTGATCAACATGCGGCCTTGTTTGGTCAAATGTGTGTCAAACCTGGAATGGTCAAGAATACCTATGGGACAGGTTGTTTTCTGGTAATGAATACAGGTACAAAGCCCATCGAATCTAGTAACAATCTCGTTACTACCATCGCATGGAAGATCGGAGATCAAGTTCATTATGCATTGGAAGGCAGCATCTTTATTGGTGGTGCTGTCGTGCAATGGCTTCGTGATGGCCTCGGCATTATTCGCCATGCCGCAGAAATTGAAGCGCTCGCTCAAAGTGTTCCTCACAGCGATGGCGTGTATTTGGTGCCGGCGTTTGCCGGACTCGGTGCGCCGCATTGGAATCCACGTGCGCGTGGAGCGATGTTTGGGGTGACGCGTGGCACAACGGCTGCCCATATTGCTCGCGCCGCACTCGATAGCATTGCCTATCAATCCGTTGACGTCTTAAAAGCGATGGAAGCTGACTTGGGGGATCGCATCGCAGAATTACGCGTCGATGGTGGTGCTGTGGCAAATAACTTACTGATGCAATTTCAGTCTGATATTTTAGGCGTAGATGTCGTGCGTCCCCAAATCACTGAAACGACAGCTTTGGGCGCCGCCTATCTTGCTGGTTTGGCGGTTGGCTTTTGGAAAGATCTCACAGAAATTCAAAGCCAATGGAAATTAGATCGGCGCTTTAAACCTTCTATGCCAGCTGACAAAGTCAGCGCCAACATGCACGGCTGGCAGCGTGCTATCAATGCAAGTAAAGCGTGGGCGGATGAGACATGACATGGTTCGATCTGCGCTGACAAGCTTCTTTTCCCATTATTAATTCAAGCAGCGACCACCGCTAAAAATTTGTCCAGACGATTTTTTCAGCTCCTTTGTTGAGTTGAGGGATTACTGTTGTCTGGGCAAATGACACAGGGTCACTCATGACTGTGGTGCGCGCTCTTTACATAGAAAATGAATACAAAATGAATCCTTTATTTGCTGAGTTCATTGGCACTGCCATGCTGGTTTTATTGGGTAACGGCGTTGTTGCTAATGTGATCTTACAAAAGACCAAGGGCTTCAACAGTGGCCTCGTCGTCATCGCACTTGGTTGGGCGATGGCTGTGTTTGTTGCCGTGTTTTGTACTGCGGCGGCAAGCGGCGGGCATTTGAATCCAGCGGTGACGATTGCTTTGGCTGTTGCTCACAAGTTCGCATGGGCGCAAGTGCCTGGCTACATCTTCGCGCAAATGGCCGGGGGTATGGCAGGCGCATTTCTAGTTTGGGTGGTGTATTACAAGCACTTTTCTGAAACTAGCTGCCAAGACTCTAAACTCGCCGTCTTTTGTACAGGCCCGGCTATCCGCAGTACGTATGGAAATTTGACTTCGGAAGCGATCGCTACTTTTGTTCTTGTGTTTGCGGTATTAAATATGGCGGTTCCGAATGTCGGCTTAGGTGCCATGAACGCGTTGCCAGTTGCCTTGCTAGTTTTAGGAATTGGTGTTTCTCTGGGCGGTACCACAGGCTACGCAATGAGTCCGGCACGTGATCTTGGTCCACGTATTATGCACGCAATTTTACCGATTCCGGGAAAGCGAGATAGTGACTGGAACTACGCGTGGGTACCCGTCGTCGGACCAATTCTTGGGGCAGTGTCTGCCGCACTATTATTTAGTATTACATCGTAAAAAATAAAGGAAATAAAATTTTTAGAAGTTTGACGACGTGAGCAGACCCCAATAAAGCTTGCGGTAAGCTACCTGAATTGGCAACTTACCGCAGGTTTGGCATCATCCTACCGTGTGTATCAGATAAGACTTAGAGAACCACTTTGACCATCGGATGCGCTGATAATTCGCGATACAAATTATCGAGCTGTTCGCGGCTGGTAGCCCACACGGTCACTGTCAACGCTAGGTAGCTACCTTTGCTGGAAGGTCGCATATCCATTTTCCCCGCATGAAAAGTCGGGTCATAGGTAGTCACTACGTCGACCATGGTTTGCGCAAAGGCATCATGCATTGCACCCATGATTTTGATCGGGAATTCGCTCGGATAAACGATCAGACTTTCTTCTGGGGGAATGGGTTTCATTTCCATCATAGTTCCATTTCATTATTCGCTTGTTTGCTTGATACTGCGACACCAGATCAAGCAATGAATACTGATGGCAGTGTGGTTTAGACCGCTTTAGCTTCCTGGTAGGCCTTAAACAATTGTTGGTAGATGGGGCCAGGTACGCCTTTTCCAATAGTCTGATCGTCAATCTGGACAACTGCAAGGACTTCTTTTGTCGCTGAAGAAAGCATGACTTCATCTGCTGAAAACACCTCTTGCCGCGTAATACGCCGAGCTTCGAAGGGGATTTTATGCGCCGCACAGAGCTCTTGTATTAAGCCGTAGCGTATTCCTTCCAGGATTAAATTATCGGTTGGTGGTCCCATTAAAATGCCATTTTTGACAATCCATACATTGGATGACGATGCTTCGGTCAGATAGTCATCCCGAAACTGGATAGTTTCAGTGACACCGTTTTCGGCAGCATTTTGTGCAGCCAGTACGTTACCAAGAAGAGAGATAGATTTGATTTCGCAACGTAACCAGCGCTTGTCTTCCATCGAAACACAAGCAACGCCTTGTTCTCTCGCTTTTGCCGTTGGCAAGACGATGGGATTTGTCATAATAAAGACTGTTGGTGTCGCTTCCTGAGGAAACGCATGCGCGCGCTTCGCGACACCGCGTGTAACCTGGATGTACACCATTTGATCGTCGGCTTCATGTGCACTCATGACCTGATCTATGAGAGTCAACCATTCTTCCTTGTTATGCGGATTGGTAATACCTATTGCAGCCAGACTGCGAAATAAACGCGCAAGATGTTGATCAGAACGAAACATTTTGCGCGCATACACAGGAATAACCTCATAAATTCCATCCCCAAAGATAAACCCGCGATCGAGTACCGGAATTTTAGCTTCAGAGATTGGGGTGAGGGCGCCGTTGAGATAGACCAGAGAGTCAGACATGGTAGTGTTTCCGTCAGTTTGAAGAAGAAAACATTTTTGCACGAATTAGGATACATGCTTATGCAAATAATGCATGTATCCCATGTATCCCATGTATCCCATGTGTCGGTTGTATCTTAAGTGATAGCGAAATTCATCGTTTTTGCGATGTCGTCGCTTTACTGCAAGACGACGTTTTTTATTTGCTACCCTTATTGCCTGTGGAGCTCATATTTGCTCTAGCTGCCATATCTTGCTGCATAAAAGCCAGTTCTTCAGGTGTCATCGACTTGATATCCTTTTTTGTATGACGCGGAATGTTGCTACCAGTGACGTAATCATCAGGATCAGTTGCAGATACTTTTGCGCCGTCTTTTGGTGCATCCGTTGATGCACAAGCTGCTAAAAATAGTGTGCATATGAATGGTGCAAATTTTTTCATTGGAATCACCTCTCTGGTTCGCGGAAAATGAAGTTTTACAAGGGCGCCTAATCAATAACTTTACGATATTTTGAACGTCGATACGATCAAAAAGCACGGTCAAAATATCACAATTTTTAACCTAAAAAACACAATTTGATGCAATTTTGGAAATTATCTCGTCGATAGAAATTTTCCCAAGCAAATTTATTTTTAACGCCGCCAACACTATATTTATCTTTTACGCCTGATTTTATTCCGCTGGCAGTGCTATTTTAATTGCTATAAATACATGAAATACTGATAATGGTGGTGATCAATATTGTTCTTTGACGTCGCTTGAAAGTAGCCCCGTTGTCGCGGAGGCCTGAAACGAAATAACCGCCTCTAAAGAGACGGTTATTGTTAAATGATTAATGCTGTAGCAGTAGCAGTAGCTGTAGCTGTATCGCTATGGCGATCAATTTACTTAAACATTAATCTGATCGAGTCCCAGGCACGTCCCAAAATACTTGCCTGATCAACCTGTTCCAAGGCAGTGACGGGGAAATCCGCAACTGACTTCCCGTCAAGCATCATTTTGACCGTACCGACTTTGCTATTTAAAGCAATCGGCGCGATCAGCGGATCTTTGCGTTCTAAGGCTGGCTTCAGTTTGGCTGCTGAACCCTTTGGCAGGGTGACATATAAGTCGTGATCAAAACCAATTTTGACTTGTCCCTGAGAACCTTTCCAGACTTGTGGTGTATCCAGAGTCTGGCCTTTGGCATACAGTTTTACCGTATCAAAATTGAGATAACCCCAGTTCAATAATTTGAGACTTTCCTGCGCGCGAATCTGATCACTGTCGGCGCCAGTAATGACCGAGATCAGACGGCGCTGACCACTGCCATTGGGGCGATTGGCGGATGAAATCAGGCAATATTTAGCGGTTTCAGTATGACCTGTTTTCATACCATCAACAGTAGGGTCTAACCAAAGCAGACGGTTCCGATTAGGTTGCGTGATCTTGTTATAGGTATAGCTTTTTGTACTGTAATACGTTTTATAGAAAGCGGGGAAATCACCGATCAGCCGTGCTGCTAAGGTTGATAAATCGCGTGCCGTTGAATAATTTTCAGGGCTCGGCAAACCATGCGGATTAGCATAATGAGTCGACTTCATGCCGATACGTTCTGCTTGACGATTCATTTGCACGACGAATGCTTCTTCGCTGCCTGCTACCGCTTCAGCAAGTGCGACGGCAGCATCATTACCTGAATCGACGATCAAACCATACAGGAGTTCATTAATCGTCACTGGCTTGTTCGGTTCAATGAACATTTTTGAACTACTTGAATCCACTTTCCATGCATGAGTAGAAACATTGACGCTCTGATTCAAGTCTAATTTTTTTTCATTAAGTGCAGTAAAGACCAGATAAGCCGTCATGATTTTCGTCAGCGAGGCGGGCTCAATACGCATGTCGGGTTCTTGCGCTGCGATTATCTGGCTACTCGTGACATCTAGCAATAACCACGATCTGGCGGCGATGGTTGGCGCCGGTAAGGACTGTGCCACTGCTGCAGACATGGTCAGCAGGGTGGTGGCAATAATGGCGAGAAATTTTTTCATTGATGCAACTTATTAAAATTAAAATTAAATATAAAAAAGAGGTGTGATTGCAATTTTTTTGAATAAGTTCGCGATAACCGCGCTTCATCAAAATAGCGAGTTTGTTAGTTTTTATCCCACAAACTGCTGACCAATTGCTTAATATGGTGCAGGCGGCGATGGAAAAAATGGTCCGCGCCGGGGATGACGGTGACTGGAATATCTTGTGGACGTAACCAGTCAAGAACCGCCGATAGAGGAATAGTATCGTCCAGTTCGCCGTGAATCAAAATCGTATTGGCTGGAATTTCTGGCATCGCCCACTTGCCTGCCGCTGCCCCAACGAGTACCAAACGTTCTGCAGCCTGGTTATTTGCCATCAGACGTTGCTGCAGGCAGGCTTGTACAAAGGTACCAAAAGAAAATCCCGCAAGTGCAACCGGTAACCCCGGAAAACGCTTGCGCATATGCTCTAACAGCAATGCCATATCGTCTGTTTCACCGACCCCGGCATCATGGGTGCCTGCAGATTCACCAACGCCGCGAAAGTTCATCCGAACCGTGGCATAACCGAGACCGGTGAAGGTACGTGCCAGAGTTTGTGCCACTTTGTTGTCCATCGTGCCGCCGTATAAAGGGTGCGGATGGGCGACTAACGCGAGGCCAATCGGCGATGCGATCATCTCAGGATCGGGTAAATCGAGCGCGCATTGGAGGGCACCAGCAGGGCCCGTAATCAGAAAATGTTCGGTTTGTGCATTCATGAATTCGATAATTTCAAACGTTCGACGGTACCACCACCAATCAAATCAACATCGATAATCTCATCGATGTCAGTTTGGTCGACAAAGGTGTACCAGGTTCCTTGCGGATAAACGACTAACACTGGGCCTTCGTCACATCGATCAAGGCAGCCAGCCTTGTTGATGCGGAACTTTCCATGACCATTCATATCGAGCTGCTTGACGCGGCGTTTCGCATGTTCTTGCGCCGCCTGGGCGCCGCGATCGGCACAACAAGGGCGACCATCGTCGCGCTGATTCATGCAAAAAAATACATGCTTTTGAAAATACAGAGGTTCAGACATGGTGAGCTTTTATGATTGTTTCGTTGGAGCATGTCATTCATCCATGACATGCAATTCAAGACGCTATGATACTGCAATCTCGCTAGCTACCGGGCGTGGTTTGCGTAACAAGGCCCAAAGAGCCAGAAATGGCCAGCACAGCGATAAGAACTGAGCGGCGCCATTAAAGTTCAAAAATTTGCCCTGTACCCAAGTTTGCATGGTGACTTCGAAGTAGGGATTGTCAGGCAGCAGGTTGACTGCGACCAACGCCGTCAGCAGTAACATAAACGCTAAACGTTTCTGAACATTTACGGGTGCAAACGAAAAGCCGTAAAGCATAATAATGCTAATCAACAAGCCGCCACGAGCGCCGGGTGTTAGCCAGGCAAACGCGTACTCCGGGTTGAAAAACAATGCACTGGCTAATGACTTACAGATCACTGCTAGCGTCACTAATATCGCCGATAGCAGGAATTTGGGTGCATGGCGATTCAATAAACTTAGACAAATTAAGAGAGCACCAGCGCAGCCGCAGGCCGTGATTAAGGCTTCGGCCAGCAAATAGGCATCTGCGTCCGGTTCAATGCCCTGCAAGAGTAGCGCACTCAGGTCGATATCCATATCAAAAAAAGAGCTAAGCTGCTGAGATATGATAGGAAAAATTTCCCCCATACCGAATAAATAAGCTTGCGGATACAACTGTGCCATCGGCCACAGACCTAATAAGACGATTTCGCGACTCGATTCCTTGTAGGTCCATTGCTTACGTAATAATTGTAAACGGCCTTTTTCCAGAATGAGCGGTGTCAAAAATGCGCCGAGTACTGCACCGATTGTGGCACCACTAGCGTTTGTCACAAAGTCGAGCAATGACGTGACCCGGCTAGGGATAAAATATTGGACAAGTTCTGCGGTTGCAGAGACCACTGAGCCAAATACCATGCCAATCAACACCGCCCACCAACGGTTCACGCGAGGGTACAAGGAGAACACGGCCAACATCCCAAAGGGAATATAACCGACGATATTTGTGCTAACGTCAAATAGTGTCCAGTAGTGCGGCCATTGACGTATTACGTCAGGTAAAGCCGACAAATTATTGGCGCGCCAGCCACTGAATGGATACCAGCTTGCATACAAAATTAAAAACAAATAGGCGACCAGACTTGCGCGTGCAAACGGTGAGCTGCGCAATAATTTGTTGGATGCCGTGATGTCTGACTGTTGCGTTGTCATGCACTATTTACGTTACGATCAATGGGGTTAGCCATTGCTGAATTTCATTAATGAGGAGGTCAGTCGCTTCTTGCATGGCGCGCGCACCGCCAACGGCATCGGCGCTACGGCTCGGAGCGTGAGCAACAAAGCCACGCTGTGCAATGACGGTTTTTCCTTTTGTCACGATCGCACGCAGGTTAATTTGGGCATGACTGGCGCTGGTACTTGTAAATACCTGTGAAAACTCATCCACTTCGATATGCAATATCAATTTTGCACCCACGCTGTCTCCGCTGCTGACGAGTTGCAAGCCATTTGCCAGCATGCGTGTTTTTAATCTTTGTGTGAGCAATTGCGCAGGTGGCATACTCCAACGTGCTTGGGCATAGGCCTTCAATTGCTGCTCATTATCGTATTGGAGTCGATACCACATCGCGTTGCCGTCGAGTGCGGGAATTACCTGAATATCCGCCAAACCGACTTGTGCCGTAGTTTGCGGAATGGTTGTAGAGACACTCGATGGCAAACCAAAATCATATTGCTGGCGCTGCAGAGCGGCATTGCCAGAACAGCCGCATATGAAGCAAAGCAGACTGATCAGACTGAATTTTTTCAGTGACCTGGTATCGTTCCGACAATGTGAAGCATTAAGAAAGCGGGACATTTTTTTTCCTTTATTCTGGGGCAGAAATTGGCGCTACGAAACCCGGTTCGCCAGGGCCGGGAGACGGCGCGGGGTTGCCAAACAAAATGCTCTGCGGCCTATCGTTCAGATTTTCTGTCGTGCGGTTGAGCATCCGCAAGCTGCTGCGTGCCTCGCCAGTGAGGGTTTGAATACGCGGTAATGTTTCCGTGGTAACACTATTGCTGATCTGATCCAATGCATTGTTAAAATGGGCAATTGGACCTTCGCTTGATTGCAATTGATTGCTTAATTGGTTTAGATTTTGTGTAAATTTATTCGCATCAACAGATAAATTTTTAACTG
The DNA here is from genome assembly GCF_049340285.1 of Undibacterium sp. SXout20W. Taxonomy (NCBI): domain Bacteria; kingdom Pseudomonadati; phylum Pseudomonadota; class Betaproteobacteria; order Burkholderiales; family Oxalobacteraceae; genus Undibacterium; species Undibacterium sp. SXout20W. The sequence goes on from NZ_JBMPPH010000044.1 coordinate 23,615, forward strand.
AGATTAACGTATTTTGCGTTTGATCTATCAGTGCCGGCAGCTTGGCTAAGCTGGGCGCGATCTGACCAGGTACAGCGCCCCATTGATCGGCCGCTTTACTAAAATGCCCCATGGTTGATATCAATGAGGCTGGATTTTGTGGGTCAAGTAGTTGATTGATCCGTTGCGTTAATTGTTCGGTTTGTCCCAGAATCGCTATTCCTTTTTGCTCCAGATTTTGCAAAATACTTGGGCGCAGTGGGATGCGCGGCAGGGCATCCTCTAACTGATTACTTGCAAGTAGTTCCGTACCCGGCTGTTTATCGTCATCAAGCTGAATAAATGCAATACCTGTGACGCCTTGGTATGCCAAAGTGGCGAACGTGGCAGTGGTCACGGGTGTTGTCGGGATGACCTCGACGCGTAACATGATTTGCCCAGGCACTTTAGGATTAAAGTTAATGTCCGTGACATTGCCAACTTTAATGCCTTTATAGCGCACCGCGGCTTGTAAATTTAAGCCTGATACCGAGGAGTTGGTGACGATTTCATAAGGGATACGTTGAATCTTATCGTGTCCCAACCACATCGCAAAGATCGTGGTGAGTATGATTAAGGCGATGGTAAAAAAACCAGCGATGAGTGCATGAGATCGGTTTTCCATGGTTTTCCTATTGCCCTGCAGGGGTCATGACTTCCATCGCACGCATACCGCGACCGCCGAGGAAGAAACTTTGAATAAACGGATGAGGGAATGCCACTACCTCTTGCGGCGTTCCAATCACGATAACGCGTTTTTCAGCCAATACCGCTATCCGGCTAGATAGCGCAAATAAACTATCGAGATCGTGCGTTACCATGATGACGGTCAGCCCAAGTTGTCGATGTAACGAAAGTATCAGTTGTACAAAACTATCGGAGCGATCTGGATCAAGCCCTGCGGTCGGTTCATCTAAAAAAAGGAGCTGCGGGTCGAGTGCCAGAGCGCGTGCTAACGCGACCCGTTTAACCATCCCTCCGGAGAGATCGGACGGCATTTTTCGGGCATGTTCAAAAGCAATATCGACCATTTGTAATTTTAAGTAGACGAGGTCGGTAATCAGTTCTTCAGGTAATTTTCCAAATTCACGCAGTGGTTGTGCCACATTTTCAAACACACTTAAGGCCGAATACAGTGCACCGTGCTGAAATAGCATGCCGGAACGTTTGCGTAAATAATTTAAATGTCCAGCTTTACGCGCATGGATATTTTCATTGAAAACGTTGATGATGCCCCGTTTAGGGATTTCAAGTCCGAGCATTTGACGCATCAGCACAGTTTTACCAGTACCTGAGCCACCAACGATCGACAAAATTTCACCACGTCGGACATTTAATTCAAGATTATCGTGCACGACGGTGCGGCCAAACTGTGTGCGCAAGCCTTGAATCTCGATGATATTGTCGGTTTTCATCAATCAGTATCCCGCTTTGCTAAAGATAATTGCAAAAAGCGCATCGGCAATAATCACGACTGTGATGGCAATAACAACAGAGCTGGTGGTGCCGCGCCCGAGACTCTCGGTGTTCGGCTCAATGCGTAGCCCAAAATGGCAGGCAATCAGGGCGATGAGTAATCCGAAGGTAGCGCCTTTTCCTAATCCTATCCAGAAATTGAGCAATGGAACAGCATCGGGCAATTTATAAATAAAAAAAGCTGGCGACATACCCAGTAAGGCCTCCGCCGAAATCATGCCACCGATTAAGGCCATGATATCGGTCCAGATAATCAAAAGCGGCATGGCGATGATGAGGGCTAAGACCTTTGGCATAATCAAACGAAAACCATGTGGTATTCCCATGACACTCATCGCATCGAGCTCTTCGGTCACTCGCATCACACCAAGTTGTGCGGTAATTGCCGAACCTGAACGCCCGGCGACTAAAATCGCCGCTAGCATAGGGCCTAGTTCGCGAATGATGCTCATACCAAGTAAATTGACGATATATAAGTCTCCACCGAACGCCCGCAATTGTTGTGCAGATAAATACGACAAGACGATGCCTATCAGGATACCGACCAAGGCGGTGATGCCAAGTGCTTGCGCGCCCATACGGTAAATATTCGCCGACAATTCTTTCCATGGGCCTTTGAGCGGGTGACGTGCAAAGTGCCACAGGTCTAAAATTAATTGACCTAGCAAAACGATAAAACTGAGCAAGTGTGCGAAAAAAATAAGTACTTTTGATCCGAGCAGCATGGTCCGGGTCAGGCGTGGCTTCGGATTAATAGGCAATGGCATTTTGCTGACTAATTCCAAGCGATCGAAAATGCCTTCGTGACTGGCTTGCATGATCAGGTTTGGCGGACGTTGTTTACCCCATGCTCGCCATAAGGTCTGAGCGCCGACATGATCGAGACTGTTTAATTGCCTTAAATCCCATTGAGCGATTTTTAATTTGGACAGGGTATTGAGCTGCGTATTCAGATCATCCAGACGATCTTCATAGGTCAAAGCGTTGACCACCCACGCTCCGGCCACAACAATGAGTGGCTCATTGGCAGCGCTGACAGTAATAGTTGGTGGAATATCAGTGGGCATTCAATAAGTGTAAGCGAGATAACGTCTATGCTGCAACGAAGTGTTGAATTTTGAATATGATCGGCACTAAAGTACGCCACATAGTCACCGATTAATTCTCTATTTCACTTTCCTTTTTTTCTTTTTCAGCGCCGGCTTTCTCGCGATGACTTCGTGGCAAGCGCCGCTGATCTCTGCATTGTCGTAGTCAGTCCAGCCATAACTATCTACATAGCGCGTATGTTTCTTCAATTTGCTGTTTAAAATACTCCATTCTAATTTTTCATCGGGATATTGAATATTTCCCATATCCAACAATGTATGAAAGACGTTTTCTGTCGACAGTTTAAATTGTTGATGTTGACGTAACTGTTCAATTTTTTCTGGAAACTGTTCCTGGTAGGCGTCCGAATACCAGACAAAGGCAGGAATATGGAACTCATATTGTGTATTGTGTCCGTGGAAAGCCAGTGGACAACTTCCATCATACAAAGTTTGACCATGATCGGAGACATACATCATCGAGGTTAGTTGAGTGCTCGCCTTCAGTCGCTGGATCACCTCATCCAAAATCTTATCTGTGTACAAAATCGAGTTGTCGTAACTATTGTTTAAGGCCTCTTTGTTTTTAAGATCTGTGTATTCGGGGTCAACGATGCCATAGAGCGAAGGTTGCCAAAGATCAAATGCCTTAGGATGACGGTGGCTGTAGTTCCAATGATTACCCAAGGTATGCAAGACGATCAGCTTTTTATTGTTCCGATCCGCCATGGCGCGACTCAGCGGTTCTAAAAGGACATCATCAAAATTGGAGCTATTAGTAAAACCACCCAAATTCAAAAATTCGGTAACGTCAGCTTCTTTAGCAAATGCAGAAACAGGAGTGTCAAATTTGCCGAAACTCATCTGATTGGAAATCCAAAAGGTTTTAAAGCCAGCTTCCTTGTAAGCGGTGATTAACGATTTCTCAGAGAACCCTGCTCTTAAACCTTGTGTTGCAGGCTTGCGCGAGATAATGATAGGCACAGAGAGCCTGGTCGCCGATACTGGCGTGATCATATCGCGTAAAGTGACCAGATTATCCTCCGCTTCGAGTCGTGGATTAGTCTGGCGTTGGTAACCGTTGAGACTCCAACGATCGAAGCGTGATGACTCGCCTATCACCAGCAAAACTGTCTGTGGTAGGAGCGGATCGCCATTGAGTGTGGCGTGAAATTGGAAATGACGATTTTTTTCGGATAACTCGTTTAAATAACTACGCTCACTCCAGAAATCTATGGCATAGGATACAAGACCAAATGGCCACGTTTGCGTCATGACGTCTTCGCTGTAAGGAATACTAGCCCAGGCGGGTAACTTACCGGGGTTATTAACGAGACGCAGCCTTAGCTTTTCCAGCGTCGGGTTGCTGAGTATTTTTCCTTTGGTTTCTGTGGTCGAAACGCTGCTTGATGCATCATCATCGTCGTCACTCGCTGCGCTGCTGTCTTGCGCTGGAACTGGCTGCGCGGCAATACCCACACAACTGCCATATTCCCATATGCAGATACCAATAATTGCAAATAAAATGACAATCCAACGTGAATAATGCCGCCATTCCAGTTCTGGCGTCGCTTTTGCCGCTTTTAATAATGCCCACCACCAGCCGCATATCGCTACTACCAAAAAAACTAATAGCCAGATTTTCTGCCCTAAAAATTCCATCGCCTCTTTGGGACTTGTCTCAACGATAATGCCCAAATGATGTGTGGAGATTCCTTGTCCGAAATAAATGCGGAGATAAATCTCGATAGGAACCGCGAGCATGGACGGCAGCAATACATAGTGAAACCAGCGTGGACGCTGAAAGACAGCCCAGAATACGACCCAGGTCAGCGTTTCCGTAATAAATAATTGCCAGGCGTGACCGACCGGCTTACCAAGAACGAGTGGGAAAAAAGCGACTGCCGACAACAAAATGTAGCTGCCTAATAAGAAAACTGTGCTTGGTCGGAGTAAAAAACGCATTGTCGGATCACTTGCCAATCTGTGGAGATTCAAAAAAATGGGGAACTCTATATCAGTCTTCGCTTAATCTCAGTCAATACGCATCGCATCGTATGATGCTGTGCATTTGCGGGAAAGCGCGACAATATAAATGATTTGTGGCGGTCGTGGTGCGTCTTCGCAACAGATCTATTGATTCAATGACCATGCTTCAAGGCCAGAAAAAATGAATTAAAACGAGGGCTTTCTGCAGAAAACCTTGATTTTTCAGTGTAATTTCCTACTCTGATAGGCCGTGTTTCACGTCTTCTGTCAACTGCAATCTGAATAAAAAGCGTTGACATGCTTGTGTAATGGGGCATAAAATTGCGAGTTCTCGATTTTGGGTTTCCACTTTTTAGTGTTTTGTTTGCAAATAACCATGTGAACGTATTGCTTAAAAAGCAGGCAGATTCAGGAAAAATCGGGCTCGTCTGAATATAAACGGACGTAAAAAATGATTCTTAGTTCCCGGGCAACCGTTTCCGGGTTTGTGTTTAACGTTGTATTTTGTTGGATTAAAAACGATGCCAACCATCAATCAACTGATTCGCCAACCACGTGTTTCCGCACGTGTAAAGAGCAAATCGCCGGCGCTGGAAAACAGCCCGCAGAAACGTGGCGTTTGCACCCGCGTTTATACTACAACTCCAAAAAAGCCTAACTCGGCTTTGCGTAAAGTTGCCAAAGTTCGCCTGACCAACGGTTTCGAAGTTATTTCGTACATCGGCGGTGAAGGTCATAACCTGCAAGAACATAGCGTAGTTTTGTTGCGCGGTGGTCGTGTTAAGGATTTGCCAGGTGTTCGTTACCATATGGTTCGCGGTGCTTTGGATACTCAAGGCGTCAAAGACCGTAAGCAAGCTCGTTCCAAATATGGTTCTAAGCGCGCTAAGGCAGTTAAGAAGTAATTATCTCGTAATTTAATCTCCGTAAAATTTACGGATCAGTGTCGGTTCGGAATGAGCCGAGTAAGTGACCGGTTATGATGGCCTGTCGCGAGTGCCAGTAAAGTGTTATTTGGTGCTCAACTGAAGATTGAAAGGAATTGAAATGCCACGTCGTCGTGAGGTCCCGAAACGGGACGTATTGCCGGATCCAAAATTCGGTAATGTAGAAGTAGCAAAATTTGTTAACGTATTGATGTTGTCCGGCAAGAAGTCTGTTGCTGAAGGCATCATCTACGGTGCATTCGACCACATCCAACAAAAATCTGGTAAAGATCCATTGGAAGTGTTCGCTCTGGCAATCAACAATGCAAAACCACTGGTTGAGGTTAAATCCCGCCGTGTTGGTGGTGCAAACTACCAGGTGCCTGTAGAAGTTCGTCCAGTTCGCCGCTTAGCTTTGTCTATGCGTTGGTTGCGTGAAGCCGCTAACAAGCGTAGCGAAAAATCCATGCCACAACGTTTGGGTGGAGAGTTGCTGGAAGCCGCTGAAGGTCGTGGCGGTGCAATGAAGAAACGTGATGAAGTCCATCGTATGGCTGAAGCCAACAAGGCCTTCTCTCACTTCCGCTTCTAAGAGTAAGAGTAGGGAGCCTTTGTATGATATTTATGCAACGGCTCTGGCAAGTATTTTGAATCAGGCCGGGCGCGATTTTTACAGAAAATTGCGCTCGGTTTTGTCCATTAAAAGATTTAGGATTATCTATGGCCCGTAAGACCCCCATTGAGCGCTACCGCAATATCGGTATTTCCGCTCACATTGATGCAGGTAAAACGACGACAACTGAACGCGTTCTGTTCTACACCGGTGTAAATCACAAAATCGGTGAAGTGCATGACGGCGCTGCTACCATGGATTGGATGGAGCAAGAGCAGGAACGTGGTATTACTATTACTTCAGCAGCGACAACTTGCTTCTGGAGCGGTATGGCGAACAACTTCGCTCCTCACCACATCAACATCATCGATACACCAGGCCACGTTGACTTCACTATTGAAGTTGAACGTTCTATGCGTGTTCTCGACGGTGCTTGCATGGTTTACTGTGCGGTGGGTGGTGTTCAGCCTCAGTCTGAAACTGTATGGCGTCAAGCTAATAAGTACAAAGTTCCACGTTTGGCATTCGTTAATAAAATGGATCGTACTGGCGCGAACTTCTTCAAAGTGTACGATCAAATGCGTGCACGTTTGAAAGCTAACCCAGTGCCATTGCAAGTACCTATTGGTGCTGAAGATTTGTTCGAAGGCGTTATCGATCTGGTCAAGATGAAAGCGATCTTCTGGGATACAGCATCTCAAGGTATGAAGTTCGAGTACCGTGATATCCCTGAAAATCTGTTGGCTGAAGCGCAAAAATGGCGTGAAAACATGGTTGAAGCTGCTGCTGAAGCCAATGAAGAATTGATGAACAAATACCTTGAAGAAGGCGATTTGTCTGAAGCTGACATCAAGCAAGCATTGCGCACACGTACCATCGCTTCCGAAATCGTTCCTATGCTGTGTGGTACAGCATTTAAGAACAAAGGCGTTCAGGCGATGTTGGATGCGGTGATTGAATACTTGCCATCTCCAGTTGATATTCCACCAGTTCCTGGCGTGAATGACGATGATGAGCCAGTGGTTCGTAAAGCGGAAGACACAGAGAAATTTTCTGCGTTGGCGTTTAAAATCGCAACTGATCCGTTCGTTGGTCAATTGTGCTTTATCCGTTGCTACTCAGGTACATTGAATTCTGGCGATAGCGTTTATAACTCTGTTAAAGAGAAAAAAGAACGTATCGGCCGTTTGGTTCAGATGCATGCGAACCAACGCGAAGAAATCAAAGAAATGATGGCCGGTGATATCGCTGCAGTTGTTGGTCTTAAAGACACAACAACTGGTGATACGCTGTGTGATGAAAAAGCAATCGTTGTTCTGGAACGTATGGTGTTCCCAGAGCCTGTTATTTCTCAAGCTGTTGAGCCAAAAACTAAGGCTGACCAAGAGAAAATGGGCTTGGCATTGAACCGCTTGGCTGCTGAAGATCCATCGTTCCGCGTACGCACAGACGAAGAATCTGGTCAGACAATTATCGCCGGTATGGGCGAGTTGCATCTGGACATTATCGTTGACCGTATGAAGCGTGAATTCAACGTGGAAGCAACGGTTGGTAAGCCACAAGTTGCCTACCGCGAAACAATTCGCAAAACTTGCGAAGAGATCGAAGGTAAGTTCGTTAAGCAATCTGGTGGTCGTGGTCAATACGGTCACGTGGTATTGAAGATCGAACCGCAAGAACCAGGTAAAGGTTTCGAATTCGTTGACGCGATCAAAGGCGGTACTGTTCCACGTGAATACATTCCTGCAGTTGAAAAAGGTGTTCGCGAAACTTTGACCTCCGGTGTATTGGCTGGCTACCCAGTGGTTGACGTTAAAGTGACACTGTTCTTCGGTTCTTACCATGACGTTGACTCCAACGAAAACGCGTTCCGTATGGCGGGTTCGATGGCGTTTAAAGATGGCTGCCGTAAAGCAAGCCCAGTTATTCTGGAACCAATGATGGCTGTTGAAGTCGAAACACCAGAAGACTACGCTGGTACTGTGATGGGTGACTTGTCTTCCCGTCGTGGTATGGTGCAAGGTATGGATGAAATTGCTGGCGGTGGCGGCAAAATCATTAAAGCTGAAGTACCTTTGTCTGAGATGTTTGGTTACTCTACATCCCTGCGTTCAGCAACTCAAGGTCGTGCAACTTATTCCATGGAATTCAAGCACTACTCTGAAGCGCCTAAGAACGTTATCGATGCAATCGTAACATCCAAAGCTAAGTAATTCGTATCAAATAAACCTACCCCCAGCGGGGTAGGTACTATGTTAATAAATCGTTCTTTTTGAAGGAAGAATAAAATGGCAAAAGGTAAGTTCGAACGCACCAAGCCGCACGTCAACGTCGGTACAATTGGTCACGTTGATCACGGTAAAACTACACTGACAGCAGCGATTGCGACAGTATTGTCCAAAAAATTTGGCG
>NZ_JBMPPH010000045.1:0-30052 GCF_049340285.1 Undibacterium sp. SXout20W
CTTGGGTAAGATGTGTGTATGTCATTTCGGGCAACTTTGACTTGGAGGTCTGGAAGGCCGGATGCTACTGCATCTTCCCACCTTTAACCATTTATCTTCAGTTGCACTTCATAGTTGAACTCGCGCTGGCTTATATCGTCGAAATTGTCAAAAAGCGCCCGGATCCGATTATTCTGACCGATGATGTGTACGCAACATTTGCCGATGACTTTGTCTCCTTATTTGCGCTGTGTCCGTACAACACGATCCTCGTTTACTCATTTTCAAAATATTTCGGAGCGACGGGCTGGCGGATGGGTGTCGTCGCCACGCATGAGAATAATATTCTCGATGAAAAGATTGCGAATTTACCTGAGCCACTGCGCAAGCAGCTTGATACTCGCTATCACTCCATCACGACAGAACCACGTAAATTAAAATTCATTGACCGCTTAGTTGCCGATAGCCGTACCGTCGCATTGAACCACACAGCGGGCCTGTCAACACCCGTGCAGGCACAGATGACATTGTTCTCTTTGTTCTCATTGATGGATGAGGCTGGTAGCTATAAAGCCGAGATGAAGAGCATTGTGTTGCGGCGTAAGCAAGCTCTCTATCGTGCACTCGGTTTGCCGATGCCACATGATCCAAATTCAGTACGTTATTATCATTTACTGGATATGGAAACGCTTGCCGAACAAATGCACGGTAAAGCGTTCGCTCAGTGGTAATTGAAAAAAATGAAGCCAAACGAGGCACTGTTCCGTTTGGCCGAGGAAACCGGTGTGATTCTCTTACCTGGAAAAGGTTTCGGCACTACCAATGCGTCTGGCCGGGTTTCACTTGCGAATTTGAATGAGTATGACTATGCAAATATCGGCAAGGCGATTCGTAAAATGGCGACCGAGTATTACGACATTTTTATGAAAGAACAAAGCAAAGCAAAGTCCTCTGCACCGAAATTAGCGAAGTCAGAAAAAGCACCAAAAAAGGCCGGTAAGAAATAAACACCATGCGGTCTTGCGTTGCATTGCAAGACCGCTTTTTCATGACAGCGAGTTTGTTGTTGAAGAAATTCAGAGGGACTTCAGCTTCATTGATACGAATTGCCAGCAATGCAGGGCCGAACTTTAATACGCAACTAACCTCTGGTTTGATGCATACCAAACGCTACTCATTCGTTAATCTGAAATGTCGTTGTGTTTCCCCATTGGAAACGACTATTCTGATTTTGTTGTTCGCTTAAATCCATGCCAGGAATTTCCCACGAGGTTGGTTCTTCACGCTGGACGTGATTGTGTTCATGACGAAATTTAGAGATCGCATCATAGACCACCTTGCGCGCACGGTTGATTCCCCCTAAAGGGCGATGCTCAGGTAACGCGTGCCAAGGTGAAAAAGACATATTCTCGCCATACTCTCGTTGCATTTCGCTATGAAAATTTTGTCGCGGTATTCGTATGGTTGCAACTTTTCGGTAAGGAGATAGAGACTCTGGCCACAATTTACCGGGATCTTCAATTGGCATTTGCTCGGCATCAGTTTGAATCTGAATATTAAAGTCAAATACCGCATCTTCGTGTGAAAGCTGTGCAACCATCGCATCACGTAAAAAATTTGCTTTTGGTTGTGCTGGTAACGTATCGATGACTTGAGTACTAGGAACGACAGCGTATTTAACTGCCTTATCGCCGAATAAATAAGGTGTCGTACTGAAGTAACTAATATGCAGAGGATTGGCAAATTTGAGCATTGAATGCCAAAGATTATAGGCGGCGCGCCAGTGCGTCATGAAGAACCACAGCGCAGACAGGGCGCCTGAGGTAAATGCTTTTATCAACTCAGCAAACTCTTTCACATCTCTGGTCACGAAAACATCGGTACTGATCAGTATGAAATCATGTGTTTGAGCATCTTGCTCGGCTTCTAATAATTTTTTACCGGGCACACCCATGAGTTTGATCGCCATGCCGCGAATATCGGGTTTAATATCTGCCTGTATCGTACCGTTTTGGTTTGAGAAACGTATCCATGCTTTGTAGCGACGATTTTCTTTGAATACGCCCACCCGCAATTCAGGTGGCAAATCGGGCTCGACGATAAAATAGGCGCGCACCAGCCCATGCATTTTTGGATGCGCATCCCGGCGCATAATGCCTTTCGGGTATTCTTTGGCTATTTTTGCCTGTAAACGTTTGCGCAAATCCCGAACGTATTTAATTTCCTCTGGCGGAATTTTTTCGGTTGCGAGTGGTAAAGGTGACGCCATAGATTTTCCTCTTCACGCTTTGTTTCGATCGTGGTTTTAATCGTTAAATGACGCTACTGTGTTCCAACAACACTTGGCCGATGCCATTATTTTGATCCAGCGGAAGCATTAACGCCGCTAGAGTGGTCTTGTAAAACCGATGATGCGATTAGATGGTAGTAACTTTTGTTTCAAAACAGGTAATATTTTACACATGTCTAAATTGACAAGCAATTTTTGCCGTTGCACTTACGCAAATTAATTTGTATCAGCGTCAAAGTAACATGTTCTTTATGTTCATTGTTAAATATTACATAATGTAGCAATATTATTAATTTATATCACTATTCTGCATTGCGGGATAGTGTCTTCAACAATCTCCGCTTAACTATTAATAACCGGGACTGCGGACAAAAGAAAACAACTCAGGTAAAGCGAAAAGCCGCATAACATCGCGGCCAATCGTTACAATGAAGCAATATGAAGGCATAGGCATATCTTTGGGGTTTACGGGCTGACTACCTCATTATTATCAACGACGGTTTCCTGCGCGAGGAATACAAGCAGGATAACAATCCCGAGTACGGGGACGAGGGCGATCAACTGCATCCAACCACTACGATTCGTATCATGCAACCGTATCATGCAACCTGCGCGCTGTTGCAGCAATAGAGGGTAAAAATCGCTAATTCGAACAAAATAACTCATTTTGAACTCACTATCGATGCAGCAAAGCCAGCCAATATTGCAAACAGCACGAACCACCAGAACTCTGAAAGTAATGCCCGACCTTCGAAATCTGCCTATTTATTGAAGCAAGTTTTGATGGCGCTCTGAAAATTCTTACGCATTTTCTCCCGCAAGCAAAGAGTTTAAGATAGTCGTGGTGCACCACAAACATGTTGATTCAGAGCTCATGTCCATTGCGTAATTTTATTGCCTTCAGCGTCAGTAAATGCACTGACAACAATCATAATGAAGTCGATAAATGCCCATATTCCTAAACCACCAAACGTCAATAATTGCAGTATACCCGTACCAATCTTGCCGACATAAAATCGATGAACGCCAAGAAAACCAAAAAAGAAACATAACAACATTGCTGGCAAGATGCGCTTATCTGACGCGCTAGGTGGCACCTGAGTTGCGCCGCATCCAGGACAAGACGTAGCACTAATGTGCAATTGCTTACCGCAAGCACGGCAATAAATCATCTGCGAAGTTTCACTCATTATCTTTGCCCCTTTAGTTAATAAATATCGGTTTTTTTTTAGAATAACCACCACGGTATCAAGCACCTTGCGTTCCCAAACATAATCGAAAGAATATATACATTTGTAGCAAAAAAATACAATTTCTATTCTTGAGTCAGACTCAATTTGGTTTCAGTCGTAACATCCAGGCTAGCAGCAACACGAGTCCGGCGCCAACCACACCAAACCAGCCCCATCGACCGGCAGGGAGGAGACCAGCAGCGATGGCTGTCCACGACAGGCCATTCAATGTCTCAAGAAATACTGGCACGAGATTCCCCTGTCCGCGCTGCTTAAACCGATCACGCGTCATAGGTTTGCTTAACCATTGGTAGAGCAAGGCTGTACAAATAACGCCTCCCAGACTAGTCATGGCCAACGTCAACCCTAACGCATAGTCACGAGCACATAGCCAGATTACTGCGGGCGTCAAAAGTAAGCCTACGGGCAGAATTGCGGCTGCCAGTTTAGCAAGACGAATCTGAACCGCTGGCACAGGTGCGCATTGTAAAAGATCTGGCATGTCTTCTGCCGACACAATGACCCATATTAATGAACCACTTAAAGAGATCGTCAGATACGTGAGCCCAGCTACCACGCCAGGAAGCATCGCACCATCTTTAAAAATAACAAAGAACAGTGGCAACATATACAGCATCTGCAGACAAATCTGTGAAAGTAGCTCGATATCACGTAAAAGCAAACGCCATTCTTTGATAAAAATAGCCGGCCAGACGCCTCGCCGAAAACGCGGAGGCTTGAATGCTCCAGCGACAGACGCTGGGGGCACTGACACACTACTTGCTTGCTGTACACCCCGCACAAAAAATTGGTGCGTGTATCTGGCCGTCATCCAACAGACCAGCAAACCGCAAGCGAAAATCACCACCGCGCCATCGCCGATACCAAAAACGGCGCGCGCAGGGATCAATAGCCAACTCGTCTCTGTCAAAAGTTGGTGCTCATCCATCAACGAAAAAACGCTCGCCAAAACAGCTTCACGGGAACCATCACCCAGATGCGAAAAAATCTGCGTCATCAAAAAAAATGCTGCCCCACTGAGTGCCCCTAACAAATAGGCCACGGTATGGGTTCGCTTTACACCAATCAACTTCACTAAACTCAACGTCAACAACATGGCAGCCGACACAACCAGCATCGCCATGCCACATAAAACCGGATAGGCATTGAGGCGACCCGCCGTACCAAGGAAAGCAGCAACATTAATGACGGGCGACAAAAAGAATACATACACCGCCAACACACCGACCACAATTGCGGTCAGTCTGACGGTGAAGATCGTTTGCGTGTTCATTGGCGACGACAAAAGCAAATCGAGGTCACCACGTTCGAACAATGCCTTGACACTGCGATTGAGAGCCGACGACAACATGAATGTGCTGATCAACAACAACACAAAACTCGTCGCCCAAAACACAATGACAGACTGAGGCTGAGACAACATCGGCATGTCCTCCAGCATAGACCACACCAAAACGTGCATTCCAACCCAAACAATCGCCAACAACAACTTGGTTTTCAATGACATCCCGCGTGCAGTCTTTTTCGATTTTGCAGATGCCTTGGAGGCATCACCCATCTCATAAAAGAACAAGCGTAATTCATGCGATAGCAGCCACCAAAAACTGCCGGGAGTGAATTGAAAAAATCGCATATCAGGCAGCTTCAGTTAATTGCAAAAATACCTGCTCCAATGTCGCCACAGGCTGTCCTTGATCATCCTGGTGCGCCAAACTACGCAATTCATCCAAACTGCCTTGCGCGATCAATTTACCATGTTGAATGATGCCAATACGCTGCGCCATGCGTTCCGCCACTTCCAGGATATGTGTTGTGAGGATCACGGTACCGCCTTGCGCTACATGCGCCAACAATAAGTCTTTTACCTGGCGCGCGGCGGCGGCGTCCAAACCAGTCAGAGGTTCATCAAGGATGATTAATTCTGGCTGATGAATTAAAGCACCTGCCAATGCCAGCTTTTGCTTCATGCCTCGTGAAAAACCTTCAGTCAGCTCATCGGCATGCTGACTTAAATCCAGCCACTCCAACAACTCAACAGCTTTTTTCTGCGCGGCGTCAGGAGGCATACCCCACAACCCCGCGACAAATTCCAGATATTCAAATGGTTTGAGTTTGTTATACAGCATAGGATCGTCGGGCAAATAGGCGAGCTTCTGCTTTGCAGCAGCAGGATTTCGCAATAAATCTTGCCCTAAAATTTTTATACTGCCGCTGTCCGGCAGGAGCAATCCTGCAACCATGCGCAGGGTCGTCGTTTTGCCAGCACCATTGGGGCCAAGTAAGGCGTAGAGTTCCCCTTTGTTAACCGATAAACTGAGATGATCGACCGCCGGCCGACCAAAACTCTTGTTTAAATCCAATAATTCTAATGCTGCCTCATGCATAAATATTCTCTCAATATTCCACTCAAAACGACCTAGACTGAAAACCCTAAGCGGTAATCGGCGTACAAAGTTCGACCAGAATACCGTCTGGGGTCCGGACATACGAGACGACTTGTCCCCATGGCTTTTGTGCGGGAGCGGCCAACTCGACTGCACCGCTGGCCACAGCATGCGCATGTGCATGAGCGACATCATCGGTAACCAGCGCAACTTCAAACCCCAACGGTTGTGTCGAGCTATGGGCCGCGACATGGCCACCGTGGTAATTCAGTTCCCCCATCTCATGTGCGGCAAACGCCAACGCTGTGGCACCTGTTTCCAGCTCCCCATACATACCTGATTCATGCAAAAATCGTCGTTGTAAGCCAAAGGCTGTTTCGAAAAATGTCAGCGATGCAGCAACATCAGGGACATAAACAATGGTGTATCCAAATTTCATCTTTCACTCCTGAAAAGGCTCGCAATTTAACGCTGAAAAGCAACAAGAAACACGCCTGACATTAATTCATTCTACAATCGCGCCGTCGGTGATGCGACGGTAAAAGCAGATGAATATTACCAAAAAATTAATTATTTGATGCAATTTGTTGGGCGCTTGAGACCTTAGTGTAATGAATCAATTTGACGACCGGCACACAAATTGAACTGGTTCCCGATGTCAAATGCAAATTTCGGCTATGCTTGCTCCAAATTTACGTCTTGCTTCAAAGCGTCGACATCATATTCTGAAGGAAATTCAGTGAGTAATTTGTTAAATCAACGTCTTGCACTACTCGATAGCGATCAATATCGTCCCTTGCTTGGACAAGGTTTACGAGGTATCGAGCGCGAAACCTTGCGAGTAGATGCGAAGGGGCAACTTTCCCGCCGAGATCATCCGTCTACCCTCGGAGCAACTTTAACGCATCCCGAAATCACGACAGATTATGCCGAAGCGCTCCTCGAATTTATTACGCCAGCGACACCTGACATCGCCGAAGCCTTAGACAAATTAGACAAAATTCACCGCTTTGCCTACAGCAAATTAGGGGACGAAATGTTGTGGAGTCAATCCATGCCTTGCCCTTTGCCAGATGAAAATGAGATTGCAATCGCTTGGTATGGCAAGTCACATATAGGAATGATTAAACACGTTTATCGACGTGGCCTGGCATTGCGCTACGGTAAAAGTATGCAATGTATCGCCGGCATTCATTACAACTATTCACTTTCTGAAGATATCTGGAAAGCCTTACAACAGGCCGAAAATACGCCAGGTGATGGGATGGATGTGCAATCCGAAAACTACATCGCGATGATCCGTAACTTTAAGCGTTACAGTTGGTTACTGATGTATTTATTTGGGGCCTCACCAGCATTAACAACGTCGTTTCTGCGGGGTCGTCCGCACCAATTAGAAACCTTGTCCGCTGATACACTGTATCTCCCATATGCGACCAGTTTGCGTATGAGCGACCTCGGCTACCAGAATAATGCACAGGATGGTTTAGTACCGCCCTACAACAACCTGATGGAATATATGCGCAGCTTGTCAATTGCGGTGCGCATGCCTTATCCCGCGTATGAAAAAATCGGTACCAATATCAACGGCGAGTGGGTGCAAATCAATACCAACGTGTTGCAAATTGAAAATGAATTCTATGCGACGATTCGCCCAAAACGCGTAATACGCAGCGGCGAACGTCCGATTGAGGCTTTGTGTGCACGCGGCGTGCAATATGTGGAAGTACGTTGCATGGACGTCAATCCATTTGATCCACTAGGAATCAATCTGGAAACCTCGCGTTTTCTGGATGCCTTCCTGTTATTCTGCGCTCTGGACGAAAGTCCGCTCACCAACAATGAAGAAGGCCTGGAAAATACTAATAACTTCGCGCTCGCCGTGAAAGAAGGCCGGCGTCCCGGCCTGATGCTGACAAAAGCGGGTAAGGCAATCGCACTACAAGCGTGGGGGCTGGAATTACTAGAAAAGATTGCACCGCTTGCTGCCTTACTGGACAATCAACGTGGTGACGCTCAATATGCGCGTTCCATGCAAGTGCAAAAAGAAAAATTGCTGGATAGTGAGCTCACGCCTTCTGCACAAGTGTTAAAGGCAATTCACGCTGAAAATGGCTCATTTACACAATTCGCTTTGAAACAGAGCGCAGCGTTAGCGTCGCAATTCCGCGCTCGTCCACTGAACGCCGATGATCAGGCTTATTTCGAACACCTGACACAAGTATCGATCGCAGAACAAGAAGCCATGGAAGCATCGCAAAGTGGCACGTTCGACGAATTTATTGCCGATTATCGTTCACGTACTTCCAGCCAGATTTGCTGCGAAAATTAAAGGTTATAGAGCTACTCCAACTGAATTGATTGCTGTCTATAAGCTTATGGCAGCAATCGGCTTTCTTTCAGTTTGATTCATGACGAATGCCGCAAAGGTCTAATTTACCAAAATTGCCAGAAACTTTTCTTTTTGACTGGTTTGGCTTTCGTTTTTGGTGCTAGCCCCATCCGTTCCAAAGCCTCATCATGGCTCATATTTTTACCACGTAAATAAGCATAGTAATATTCCTTGGGCATTTTGAACTTCAGATTGAACGGATCTTTGAGGTGTTCCTTCAACAAATCTTCGTATTTACTCCAATCTGGCACTTCACCATTATTTTTCGCCGCAAGCCTGCGCACATAAGCCATTGCTTCATCAATTTTGAGATTATTCATTACACACCTGTAATTGATCTAAATACTTGCTGACGATCACGTCACCATTCTTCCAGCGCCGGACAAAGTAGCCTCAGCAAAGCTTAACGTGATCCGAACCTACATTCGAACCGAGATTAACACTGACGCTCCGGATCATTATGTGTCATTACGAGTTGTATTAAAGCATATAAATTTGAAAATGGTGACGCGCGACCATGGATACAACTTAAAAACAGGCCATTCATCGTTTCATTGCTGTTTCACAACCGAATTTCTTGCTTTCTGAGGCTGGCTCCAATAGCATGATCAGGTTTAATTTCTTGTGTAACCATCCATGCCAGCATTGCCTGAATTACGAGAATTAGAACGTATCATTAAGCTTGGGCACCCACACCTTGAAGTCGATGTCATGTGTGAGGTGGACGTCCAGCATAAGCGCTTTCCGGTTTATAAACTGGCATTAGGAAATCCTGACCCAGATGTGCCTGCTATCGGTTTTTTTGGTGGAATACACGGTCTGGAACGGATAGGAACGCAGGTTTTGCTCTCCTTTTTGCGCGGACTTATCTCTCGTCTGGCGTGGGATAAGGGCTTGCAACATATGTTGCAAGAAGTCAGGTTGGTCTTCATGCCTTTGATTAATCCCGGTGGAATGTGGCAGACAACGCGCAGCAACCCGAATGGGGTTGACCTGATGCGTAATGCGCCGGTGCAAGCGACGGATAAGGTTCCTTTTTTGCTCGGTGGGCACCGCTATAGCCGCCACTTGCCTTGGTACCGCGGCCCCGAAGGCGCCGACATGGAAGTTGAAAATCTGGCTTTATGTCGCACTGTTTCCGAGGAATTATTATCCCGACGTTTTAGTCTGGCCATCGACTGTCATTCCGGATTTGGCTTACGTGATCGAATATGGTTCCCACATGCACATAGCGTTCATCCCATTCCACATCTGGCGGATATCTTAGCACTGGAAGAACTGTTCCAACAGACACACCCAAATCATCATTATTTGTTTGAGCCCCAAAGTTTGCAATATCAGACGCATGGCGATGTATGGGATTATTTATATTTGCAGGCGGCACAAAGTCCGGCGAATACTTTTTTACCGCTGACCCTGGAAATGGGATCATGGATTTGGGTAAAGAAAAATCCTCGCCAGCTATTTTCACGCCATGGCATGTTTAATCCGGTGGCAGAACACCGTCTGCACCGGGTGCTTCGACGGCATATGTCATGGCTCGATTTTCTGATGCGTGCGACCTGCGGACATCGTGAATGGATAGCGCAAGGGCCAACTCGCCTACGTCTGCAAGAACGCGCAGTGGCGCGCTGGTACCGACCATGACCTGGGTTTTGTTGCGCGGCCTTATGCGTGAAAAAAGGCACTGGGGTGATTTTTTAAACACCTTTGAATCTGCTTTTCCAGACGAAGAAGTGATTACGATCGATTTTCCTGGCAATGGTGAATGTCATCAGCAAGCCAGCGCCAGCACAATCCAAGGTATGCTGGAAGCTGCGCGTGTGCAGGTTAATGCGCGTAACTTGCCCGGTAATATTCGCCTGCTCGCCATTTCTTTAGGTGCGATGGTTGCCGTTGCCTGGGCACAGACCTATCCGCAAGAAGTGCAACGAATGGTGTTGATTAACACTAGTCTCGCACCACATAATCGTTTCTATCAACGCTTGCGCCCGAGCAATTATCCGCGCTTATTGGGCACCATGTTATTTGGAAACGTGCGACAACGGGAACAGCTCGTTTGCGACCTTACCAGCAACCAGACATCTTCTGCCGCTGCAAAAATGATCGTTCAGGCATGGATTGATTACGCAAATCAATATCCGATCACTCGCCGCAACATTGTCCGCCAGCTTATGGCCGCCATGCGCTATCAGGCACCTGCACAGGCACCGCAAGACCAGATCCTGCTGTTAGCGGGTGCTGCGGATCGCTTAGTGAATCCAATTTGTTCTACTTTACTCGCCGCCAAGTGGCACTGTCCTTTGCTTGTACATCCACTTGCCGGGCACGATTTGCCATTAGACGATGGCGCGTGGATCATCGCACAGATTCAACGCTGGTTGCGCGACGAAGGTAAGCCCAGTTCAATGCATCTCATTTGAGTTCTGCACTCAAATTCAAGATGGTGTAATCTTTTATGCTTTATAGCGTCAAATCATATCGTGCAAAAAGTATCGGCCACCACTTATCTTAAACTCCTTGCTGTCGCGATGTTCTGGGGCGGCACCTTTATTGCCGGACGCATCGTCGCCCCACAAATTCCCCACATGATTGCTGCCGCATTACGTTTCTTGGTGGCATGTGCGTTGTTATTGCCTTTAGCCTGGAAACTTGAAGGTGGTTTACCTAAACTTAACCGGCAACAATTACATGCGACTTTTGCCTTAGGCGCAACTGGCATCTTTTTGTATAACATTTGCTTTTTTTCAGCATTAGAAAGCATGCCTGCCGGTCGAACTGCTTTATTTGTCGCGCTAAATCCTATTGTGACCGCGGTACTCCTATCTGTTTTATTTGGAGAACGTTTGGGCATACGTCGCTGGTTCGGTATTGTCATCGCCTTCGTTGGCGCTGCAGTGGTCATTACGCGAGGCGACCTCCTGGGTGCGTGGCAAGATGTCTCACAATCAATAGGCAAGGGTGAACTATTCATGTTGTGTGCAATTTGTGCGTGGGCAGCCTATACGATTATTGGACGGCATGCCTTGAAAGGCTTAACGCCAATCGCTGCGACGACTTATGCGTCTTTATGGGGACTACTACTTTTGCTTTGTGGCGCAGCGACTGAAGTCACAAAGTTTGAATTAAGTCACTTGACGTGGCAGGTGATGGGGGCATTGATCTATCTGGGTGCGTTTGGCACGGTCATCGGTTTCGTCTGGTATTACGAAGGCGTCAAAGCGATCGGTCCGGCGCGCACTGCGGTATTTAACAATCTGGTTCCCGTATTTGGTATAGGTTTCGGCACATGGATGCTCGGTGAACCCCTGTTGATTTCTATGGTGCTTGGCGGCGTGCTAGTCGTTACTGGCGTCTTACTCACCAATCGATAACCTAAACTAAAGCAAACTACAAGGTTTGAAAAGTCTTCTCTAGTGCTGGCGACATCCATTTTTTCAAATTGTTTCAGCAGCAGAAAAGCACAAAAAAATAAATTTCAATGAAAAAAACCTTTTTTTATTCATTTTTATTTCCCCTGAAAAAGTTATATTGTGGCAAAAAAGTACACATTTTTATAACAAAACCATTGCTTTTAATTTAAATCCGTCCAAAATAGAAGCTAATTATTAACTTTACTTAACAATGTTACTTTTGTCTTAAGATTTTGAGGTCCATGGCGCAATTCAATTGGGATATGTAACATGCAGAATTTTTCTCTTCGTACAAACAGCGATTTGCTCATCTCTTTTTTGCTGCTGCTCGTTAGCACTGTCGCATTGCTTTGGGATAACGTCAGTGTTAGCCATATACTTGCCGCGCTCTTTATTCTTAGTACTGGGATATATCTGGGATGGAAATTAATACGCACTCGTGCTGATCAAGCAGAAAACATAGATCAAACAGAGACTTCGCAAGACTCAGAAACCGTTCGTGAATTACCAAACTTGTTACATCATGTGTTACCACTTTGGAGCGCGCATGTGGTGTCGGTCAAAGAACAAACCGAGACTGCGGCCGACGAATTGATTCGTAGTTTTTCTTCAATGGTCAATGCATTTGATGCCGCAGGTTTTGGTAGCGTCGGTGATCTGAATCAATCGCGAGATGCAGATGCCACCATCACTTTGTTGCAGTTGTGCAAAAAAGAATTGACACCGGTTATTGATTCTCTCGGGAAAATGATACAGAGCAAAGATGAGTTACTGCTTTGCATCCGTGATTTAGCGGCATCCACCACCGAATTAAACACAATGGCGCAAGAAGTCGGTCAAATTGCTGCGCAAACTAACCTATTAGCGATCAATGCGGCCATCGAAGCAGCCCGCGTAGGTGAACATGGTCGAGGCTTTGCAGTGGTTGCCGGGGAAGTACGCAAATTATCTCAAATGTCTGCTGAAACCGGCAAACGAATGGGCGAACGAGTCAAAAATGTGTCCAGTGTGATGAAAACTGCGCTAGCAACTGCCGACCACGCGTCCATTCACGATAGTAAAGTTCTGGAAATTTCTGGCGCCGTAGTTCGCGACGTATTGTCTCACGTTGAAACGATGGGTGATTCTGCGAAACTAATGCGCGAGCACGGGAATATCATCCGTGGCAACGTTGAGGAGTTGCTCGTCAGCTTACAATTTCAGGATCGCATTTCTCAGGTTCTTGATGTGATTCACAATGATATTAACAAATTGCAGGATAACGTTGCTTTTGCCGATCAAACTGAGCTGCCAACAACCCGGCAATGGCTCGAAGAACTACAGAAAACTTATACCATGCACGATGAATACCGCAATCACGGCAACGACGGCCAAGCCAGTGCAAACAAAGAGTCTGAAATAACCTTTTTCTAAATTGCGAATTCTCAATAATCACTGATTCAATCAAAAAAGAGTCAAAAATCAATCAAAGGCGTCATCAGTTTTTTTGAAGTAAAACAGATAACGGATTATTGCAATCGAGTTTGAATCCGTCCTTAGGCACAGGACTGGCAATCGTTTGCCGTTCTATGCTATTTGTGCTGTGGAGTAAAGAATGCTTTCACCTCAACAAAAATCTAAGGTACTGGTCGTCGAAGATGATGAATTAGTCTCTTTGCAAATCCAGATCAAGCTGGAGATACTG
The DNA here is from genome assembly GCF_049340285.1 of Undibacterium sp. SXout20W. Classification (NCBI taxonomy): domain Bacteria; kingdom Pseudomonadati; phylum Pseudomonadota; class Betaproteobacteria; order Burkholderiales; family Oxalobacteraceae; genus Undibacterium; species Undibacterium sp. SXout20W. The sequence goes on from NZ_JBMPPH010000045.1 coordinate 13,396, forward strand.
GGTTATCTGGCGATCGCCGCTACCGGTTATGGCGAGGAAGCAATCCAGCTTGCCCACAAACTGCAGCCCGACATCGTGTTAATGGATATTATGCTTGCTGGCAAGCTTGACGGGATTGCGGCAGCGCATGCCATACATACCGAACTGGGCTTGCCAGTCGTCTTCCTGACGTCTCAATCGGAAGATGAAATTCTCAACCGTGTCAAAGAATCAGAGGCGTTTGGCTACATCATCAAGCCATTTACCGACAGAGAACTGCGTGCGGGCCTCGAATTAGCACTTTACAAGCATGGTGCCGAAGAAAAATTACGTCTCAGCGAACAACGCTTGCGGGCCATTTTTGACGCCGAACCTGAATGTATCAGCGTCATTGATCGTGCCGGACATTTACTCGAAATGAATGCCGCTGGATTAGATATGCTGGAGGTCAGAGACATAGATGAAGTCCGCCAACGATCCCTGCTTTCTTTTGTAAATCCAAAATACCGGGCTACATTTCAAGCATTATTCGAATCGGTCTTAACTGGTAGTAGCGGGACATTAGAATTTGAAGTTACGGGGTTCCGCGGTACTCATCGCTGGTTAGAGACACATGCCGTGCCGATTCGTGACAATGCCAACGCCCACACGATGATGCTCGGGGTCACCCGAGATATTTCCGAAAAAAGACGGGCAGAAGAAGCGCTACGACAAAGTGAATTAGATCTACGAGAAGCAGAGAATCTTGCCAAAGTTGGCCATTGGGTATGGGAACCTGATATCAACAAAGTAACTTGGTCAGACGAAATGCAACGTATCTGGCAACGCGATTTAACACAATATGGCAGCAATATCGCGCAAATGATCTTTGATACGGTCCATCCAGAAGATCAACAAATTATCATCAGTCGTCAAGAAGATACATTTAAAAAACATAGTCTGGCATCAGCGTTTGAATACCGGATTATTTTGCCGGATTTAAGCCTGCGCTATATCTGGGCGCGCCCCGGAAATCGCATCATCAATGCCAGCGGCAGGGTCGTTCGATTAACCGGAATCGTCCAAGATATTACAGAACGTAAGTTAGCCGATGCCGTCCGACACGAAAGTGAAGAACGACTAGAACAAACTTTTGTAGCGTCACCAATAGGAATGGCATTGGTTGCGCTAGACATGTCATTTTTAAAAGTAAATCATGCTTTTTGCGACATGCTCGGTTGGCCAGAAGCAGACATTCTGCATCAGGGTTTTGATCTATTTACCCCAATAGAAGATTTAAGCTTTGACCAACAATTAATTTCCGAAATAGTGAATAAAAAGCGGGAAAATTTTCAATTAGAAAAACGCTATCTCAACCGCCAACAACAAGATGTATGGACACAGCTCAACGTCAGTGTTGTGAGAGATAAAGCGGGCAAAGCTTTGCACTTTGTATTTCAGATTCAGGATATTACTGAACGAAAAATTGCGGAAACGCAGTTGCACAAATTGTCGTTGGCCGTGGAACAAAGTCCGGAAACGATCATCATTACCGACGTCAATCGTCACATTGAATACGTCAACGAATCTTTTTTGAAAACCTTTGGCTACACGCGAGAAGAAATCCTTGGTCAAGATCCCAAAATAATTCGCGATGAATCAAAAATCAACGACCATTTAACGTCCTTAGTTCCGGTAATTTCACAAGGAAATATTTGGAAAGGTGAATTCCATAATAAGCGTAAAAATGGCACACCGATCATTCAATACGCGATCATCACGCCTTTGCGCAAGCCAGATGGCACGATCAGCCATTACGTTGCTGTACAAGAAGACATTACTGATAAAAAGCGCTTGGGTGAAGAACTGGATAAACATCGTCATCACCTGGAAGACTTAGTGGCCAGTCGCACCGCCGAACTCATCGAAGCGCAGCGATTGGCGGAAGCTGCAAATGAGGCAAAGAGTAGCTTTATCGCCAATATGAGCCATGAAATACGCACACCGATGAACGGCGTATTAGGAATGACCTACCTGGCGATGGCCGCGACCAGTGACCCTAAGCAACGTGACTATTTGAAGAAAATTCAACTTTCCGGTCAACACTTACTCCACATCGTCAATGACATCCTGGATTTCTCGAAAATCGAAGCTGGAAAAATGACCCTTGAGGCAGTGGATTTCTGGCTGGAAGAAATTTTAAATAATCTCTCAAGCATGATGAGCAATAAGCTCATCGGTCGCAATGTTTCATTGAATTTTGATGTTGACGAGGATCTGGCAAATCATTTGCATGGCGACCCACATCGCCTAAGCCAAATTTTGATTAACTACACCAATAATGCGATCAAGTTCACGGAGCAAGGCGAAATTATTGTCAGAGTGCGTAAAGTGCATGATGCCGCCGATGGCTGGCTGGTGCGCTTTGAAGTCCAGGACTCTGGAATCGGCATGAGCGCAGCGCAACAAAGCAAATTATTTCGCTCGTTTCAACAAGCAGATAATTCAACGACACGCAAATATGGAGGAACTGGCCTCGGTTTAGCGATCAGCAAACAGCTTGCCAAGCTCATGGGCGGGGATGTCGGCGTCAGCAGCGAGCTAGGAAAAGGAAGCACTTTCTGGTTTACAGTTCATCTGTCTGCTGCAAAAGAAGCCGCCGTATTACCTGAAGCAAGAACTGAAGATCTCAATAACATGCGGCTTCAATTATTGTCAAAAGAACGCGGTGGACTTACCGTGTTAGTGGTTGACGATAATCAGTTCAACCAACAGATCGCCGCTGAACTCCTCGAAGCAGCAGGACTTCAAGTTCTGTTGGCAGGCAATGGCAAGCAAGCGATCGATATCTTAAAGAAAAAATCGGTTGACTGCGTCTTGATGGACATACAAATGCCGGTGATGGATGGTCTGGAGGCAACCCGCAAATTACGTAGCATGGAAAAATTTGCGCGCTTGCCTATCATTGCAATGACTGCCAATGCCATGAACGAAGATCGCCTCCAATGCTTAGGTGTCGGCATGAACGACTTTATGGCGAAACCTTTCGTGCCCGAAGTGTTGTATCACACCCTCACTCGCTGGCTCTCGAACACGCATGAAATCAATGAACCTGCAGCACATTACGAAGTGACGCCTGCAACCAATATCGATAAAAATTTATGTATTGATTTACGCGTGCTTGAAAAGCAATTAGGTGCTGTGCCAGAAAAAATCGGAAAATTTGCCGGGAAATTTGTTGACTCCGCGCGTAAAGGGCTACAAGAACTCGATGCAGCCTGTCTGGCAGGTGATCAGGTTATCTTGTCGGCGCTCGGACATCGTCTGAAATCGAGCGCCCGTACCGTCGGCGCAAACCAATTTGCAGATCTTTGCCATGAACTGGAACAATTGAAGATCACACCAGATCTGCATCGTTCTAATGAAATTGTCAAAGAAATGCACGAGTGGTTCGAAAAAATTGTAGCGTTTGTCGATTTATATCTGAAAGGCAAAGTGCAAGCCAATACGCAAAATCAAAATGCGCTCACTGAACCGGTGCAAGCTGTTTCTCATTCTGATTTGCACGTATTAGTGCTGGAAGACGATCCTAGCCATATAGAAATTGCGAGTACCGTCTTACGTAAATTAGGTGTGACTCGCATTATGTCGTGCATCGATGGCAGCCAAGCCTTAACGATGATACGTACCTACAACCCCGATATGTTAATTTGCGATTTGCATCTGCATGGCATGGATGGAATTACCTTCCTGCGCCTGGTTGCCGAACAAGGTTATTCGGGTTCCGTGATTTTACTCAGTAGTGTCGATCATAATTTGTTGAAAGCCGCTGAAAGTTTGGTCAAAGCATATGGACTCAATTTATTGGCGGCAATTAAAAAACCCTTAATGCCCGACGTCTTAGCGCTCGCACTGGTTCATCAAAAGCATTCTCGACCTGAGCGCGTTCAATACAAAAAAGAAGCCGTGTTAACGGTCGCTGAATTGCAGCAAGGCGTCGCCGACGACTGTGTCGAGGTCTATTATCAACCTAAAGTTTCGGTCTTTAATAAGCAAGTAGTTGGCGCCGAATGCCTGGCACGTTGGCGCCACCGTGAACGCGGCATCATCGGTCCGGGTGCCTTTGTACCAGTCATGGAAGCGCACGGTATGATCGACGTTTTGACGCATGAGATTCTCAAGAAAGGATCAAGACAGCTTGGACTGTGGTTGCAACAAGGCCACGATTTCAAGCTCTCAGTTAATGTCTCGATGGACGACCTGGATCAACTCGATTTGCCTGAAGAGTTTGAACGTATTGTTTGCAGTGCTGGCGTGGAACCAAATCGCATCACGTTGGAATTGACAGAAAGTCGATTAATGGAAAATCTGACTGTGAGTCTGGAAATCTTAACCCGGCTCCGTTTAAAGGGCTTTGGTTTATCCATTGATGATTTTGGTACCGGTTTTTCAACAATGGAAAATCTCAAGCAATTACCCGTCACGGAACTTAAAGTTGATCGCGCTTTCGTCAACGGTGCAACTAAAGATGAAGCCGCCAGGGCGATTCTCGGTTCGAGTATCCAACTCGGAAAAATATTTCGTCTGAATTTAGTGGCTGAGGGTGTCGAGAAGCAACAAGATTGGGATTTAATTGCAAGCTCCGGCTGTGATGAAGTCCAAGGATATTTTATCGCGCGGCCAATGGCTGCCCAGGAATTCATCGATTGGAAAATGGCATGGGAAATTAAACTCAAGCAAGACTCGCAAGAAACGAATTAACTCAATGTGTAATTTATAGGTGAAAAAATGGACTCCGCTTTTCAAGTAGCAGATATTAAAGATTTACATGTAATGATTGTAGATGACGACGATTTTCAAATTGAATTTGTCTCCGATTTATTGACAGAATTGGGAATCAAAAAAATCACTACAGCCTTAGGTGGTGAAATCGGCCTGGCTTTGTTTGATCGCAGTAATCCTAAACCGGACCTGTTGCTTTGCGACATACAAATGCCAGACATTGATGGCTTTGAATTCATGAAAAAATTGGGAGATCGCCATTATGCTGGCGGTGTGATCTTAATGTCTGGTCAAGGTGCCAAGGTTTTATATTCCGCATCTTTAGTCGCGCAATTAGCACGTCAACATTTCTTAGGTACGCTAGAAAAGCCATTGGAAAAAGAGTCGCTACTCGCTGCCATTGAGAAAATGGTCGTTAAAGCGTAAGCGTTTCAGCTTATTACAATTACCCCCTGTTTTGCCTCCCCTGTTATCCCTCTGGTTTTTTACAGAGGGATATTTTTTGACCTCATTTCGTCGTTCATTACCGACCGCAGAAATCACTTAGGCTACACATGCTGTTTTTCTTAGTTTGAAGTTCGATCACGTGATCAATTTCAAAGATAAAATCAAAACTAAAATCAAAACCGGTCATTTAATGACCGGATATAAATTTCAAATTAACAATAAAGTACACGTAATAATTCATGTTTTTACGCGAGCGGAACTGTGCTGCCAAATTCAATTTTGAGCTAATTGTTTCAAGTAGCGCAAACCACTGATCGCACGACTGCCGTACCAAGACAGCATCTCGCCGTCGACTAATTGCACCGGTTTACCAATCTGCTTTTCTAAGGCATCAACGTGTGTTTCGCTAAAGCGATATGGTTCGGTAGACAGCAAGATCCGGTCGATCGGACGTAGCGTTTCTTCACTCCACTCAAACACCGGGTAACTTTGCTTTGCATCAGCTGGTGCCCATGTTGTCCAACCAATTTGCTTGAGCATATTCGCAATATAGGTGTCACTGGAAACGGTCATCCAAGGATCTTGCCAGATGCAATACAACACGCGTTCAGGCGGATTAGAAGAATGTTGTGATAGTTCTGCATTAGCCAATTCGTATTCTTGAATGAGCTTTTCTGCAGCTTCTTCAGCCTGGAAAATTTGTCCCAACAAACGAAATAATTCAGGATTATCCGACGGCATTAGTGGATGGGTCACAATCACATGCGGAATAAATTCGGCTAAGATATCAACTGTTGGCTTTTCGTTTTCATCAATGTTGACGATGACGTGCGTAGGTGCCAAGGTCCGAATTTTTTCAATATTGACATCTTTGGTACCGCCGATTTTTGCTATTGCCTTCACCATCGCTGCGGGATGAATGCAAAATCCTGTGCGACCAACAATCAAATGTGCCAATCCCAGATCACACAATAATTCTGTGATCGATGGCACCAGACTGACGATGCGCGTATTCGCATCGAGAGCAACTGTGTGCTGCTGGCCAATGGCATCCAACAGCGGTTGTTTAGGTAACATGCTTATTTTTCCAGGGTAATCGCGCGAGCCTTGTGCGGCGCACGCGAAAAAAGAAAATCATAAAGCGGGTTCGGTAACAAACGCAGTAATTTGGCCACGACACCCATTTGCCACGGGATCACACGGTACGAACGACCCGCATCGATCGTCTGTAAGGCTTGAACAGCGAATTTTTTGACTGGCATCAAAAACGGCATAGGATAGGTATTCACCTGCGTCATTGGCGTGTCAATGTAGCCGGGGGCGATCGTCACCACTCGTATACCTGACTTTTTCAATTCCACTCGCAACGATTCACAATAACTAATCACGGCTGCCTTCGATGCGCTATACGCTTCTGCACCAGGTAAACCCCGGATTCCTGCTACGCTACCGATTCCTACCAAACGACAATCTTCGTGGTCTGCATACAACTTCATGGCGGCAATAAATGGCGCAAACGTGGCGACTGTCGAAGTGACATTGGTTTGAAATACGCGTTCGAACATGGGTAGATCTTCAAGGTGTTCCGTTAAGGTTCCTACAGAAATGCCCGCGTTAGCAATGACGACATGCACTTGATTGCATCGCTGTAAAAAGTCTTTCGCCGCATTGGTCAGGGCATCGTGATCAGTGACATCGACAACGTAAATATGATGCCGTTCGGGGTGCGGTAAGCTGGCGCGTAATTGCTCAAGTTGCTCTCTGCGCCTTGCCAGTAATCCCAGAGTTGCACGTTGCTCTGCATAGGCCTGCGCAAGTGCAGCACCTATGCCTGATGATGCTCCGGTAATGAATACATTTTTCATGATGGCCAATAAAAAAAATCCGCCGTAAAAGTAGACGGCGGATTCATTCAATTTAATTATTCACGGACTTACTTCTTTTTTGCAGCATCAGAAGAGGTTGCTGTAATTCCCTTTTCTTTTTGCGCTTTAGCGACTAAGACATCTAATACTTGTAATACTGCAGCGTTTTGCGCATCTTCAGTCACACGTCCCATAGAAGCAACTGCTTGCGATGGTGAAGTAACAAAACGCCCGTCTACCGCAATCGTTGGTACGCCATCAATTTGATACGCTTCCATCAACTGCTTAGCGCGCGTCAACTTGCTTTGGGTAAAAAAGACGGAGTTATAAATTTCAGAAAACTTCTGTTTATCAAGGCCAGATTTAGCAACAAAACGCATGACATCGTCATCTGTACGCAAGCTATTCCGATCGACGTGAAATGCCGTGAACACTTTGGATTGATATTCGTCGACTTTTCCCATCGCTTCTAAGGTGAAATACAGCTTTTGTTGACTAACGAGATCATGGAAATCAACGTGAATACGTTTAAAAACAATATTGTCACCTTGCTTTTTTACCCACGCTGCAATTTGTGGTTCTAAGGCATTGCAGTGAGGGCAGAAGTAACCAAAGAACTCAACTACTTCTATTTTTTTGCCACTATCGGTGCCCTGTGGACGCGTCAATACGCGGTACTCTGCACCGTTTTGCGGCGCTGCTGGCGAAGCACCAGCACCGGATGCCATCAAACCTAAACCCAACAACAACGCACTACGAAGAATTTGAGTAAATAAACGCATTATTATTCCTTTAAAATTACTTAACAGTTCGAACTACGGCAACATCAACACCGTTGTCAGACAATTTGGTGCGAGTTTTGTTCATACTTTCTGCATTATTAAATGGTCCGACCCGGACGCGGTACATGGTGCCTGTATCCGAAGTCTTTTCGCTGACTTTCGCTTCAAAACCAACCAACGCGAGTTTGGCACGCGCACTCTCGGCATCAGCCTGATCTTTAAAAGCACCGGCTTGCAAGAAGTAAATGTACTTATCATCGGCCGCGTCAGTCTTGGCAACATCTGGTGATTTTTCAGTCTTGTCTGCCGCCGTCTTATCCGTGGCTGGTTTAGTATCCGCTTTCGCCTCAACTGGCTTTGCTGCTGGCGGCGCTACAGTGGCTGGCGTGGCGGTAGCGGTGGCAGGCACTGGCGCAGGATCGGCCGTTTTGACCGGTGCATTTGAATCTTTTGCAAATTCTTTTGCCGCTTCCTTGGTAGCGTCTTTATTTCCATACAAAGGCTTGTTCGGATCTTGCAACTGTGTGACTGGTTGATCCGGCTTGTCCGTTTTGATCCCTTTATTGGTAAAAGGGGTTGACGATTTAGTAATCAGCAATGCCACCGCAACAGCAATACCAAGACCAATGACCAGACCAATAATCAAGCCGGTTAAGGTATTACCCTGTTGGCGTGGAAGCCGTGAATAATGAAATTTCATGCGTCTCCGTAAAAAAATGTTTTCGCTGTTTTAAATGCTTGGATCAAGACGAGATTACGATCAAACCGCTTGCTCAACAAACTGTGTGTCTTTACGCGGTTTAGCGTCGGAGACAACCAGTTTTGCTGAAAAATTACATTTTATTTGGCGCTGATACACCGATCAAGGCTAAACCATTACGTATTACCTGGCGAGTGGCCAGCATCAATGCTAAGCGTGCCAACTTGGTGGCCTCATCATCGACCAACACGCGTTCTGCATTGTAATAGCTGTGTAATTCACCCGCCAAATCACGCAGATAGAAAGCAACCTGGTGCGGACCCAGTTCATCCAAAGCCCGTTCAAGAGCCTCTGGATATTCCGCTAGTTTAGCCAAAAGACTTGCTTCTCGCGGCGCAACGAGTGGCGACAAATCAACATCGGTCAACGGAGCGAAACCCGCTTCGTCCGTCGCATATTGTGCGAGAACGGAACAGATGCGAGCATGCGCGTACTGCACATAGTAAACCGGATTTTCATCAGATTGCGCCAAGGCAACGTCAACGTCGAACACGAATTCGGTATCTGCTTTCCGTGAAATCAGGAAAAAGCGGACTGCATCACGACCTTTGACGACATCACCGTTGCCTGACCACTCGATCAGATCGCGGACAGTGACATAAGACCCTGCACGTTTGGAAATTTTAACCTCTGCACCGTCTTTCATGACGGTGACCATTTTATGCAACACGTAATCCGGATAGCCTTGTGGTATGCCAACGTTTAACGCTTGCAAACCGGCGCGGACGCGCGCGATGGTGCCGTGATGGTCACTGCCTTGAATATTAATTGCCTGACCATATCCACGTTCCCATTTAGTCACGTGGTAAGCAACGTCAGGTACAAAATACGTATAAGTACCGTCAGTCTTTTTCATCACGCGGTCTTTGTCGTCACCATATTCGGTCGTCCGCAACCATAATGCGCCGTCTTGCTCGTAGGTCTTACCTGCGGCTGTGAGCGCCTTCACCGTCGATTCAACTTTGCCATCGACATACAAAGATGTTTCGAGATAATAATGATCAAATTTGACACCAAAAGCCTGCAGGTCGCTATCTTGTTCGCGACGTAGATAGGTCACGCTGAATTCACGAATTGAATTAATATCGTCGACATCGCCATTTGCAGTGACTGGAGACCCATTGCTGGCAGAGACAGTTTTTTTGTCTAAGAAATCACGGGCGATTTCTGCAATATAGTCACCATTGTAAGCAGACTCTGGCCATGCCGCATCACCCGGCGCGTGACCTTTGGCCCGAGCCTGAACCGATAATGCCAGATTGCCAATTTGTACGCCGGCATCGTTATAATAAAATTCACGAGTGACATCGTAGCCCTGAATGTCTAACAAAGCGGCCAGAGCGTCACCTAAGGCACCTTGACGACCATGCCCGACGTGCAACGGCCCAGTAGGATTAGCGGAAACAAATTCCACCACGACTTTTTGACCGATGCCGCGTTGACTTTTACCGTAATTGGCAGCTTGCTGCAGCACTGCTTTCACAACAGCTTGTTTGGCGGCGGTAGCAACACGAATATTGATAAAACCAGGCCCGGCAATCTCCACCGCTGAAATCAGTGGACTATTTTGTGCCTGCAAATTCGTTGCAATGGCATTCGCAATTTCGCGTGGATTTTTGCGCAGAGGTTTGGCAATCTGCATGGCGATATTGCACGCTATATCACCGTGAGCGGGGTCGCGTGGTCGCTCAAGGAGGATGGTAGGAGACAAATCGCTCTCTTCCAAGATCGGCATTACCGCATTTTTTAGTAAATTCAGAATTTCTTGTTTTTGTTCAGCTAACATAGCGCATCGGTTTCATTGCGTTTCGCGCAACAAATCAAAATAAGGACAGTGGTCATTATACTGTCTCCCTCGCGCCATGTCCGTCTGCATATGCAGGCACTCATGCAGTTTGTGCCGTACTTTCGGAATTCTTACGGTTCATCAGAATAAATACACTGACCAAATTGCCTAAAAATACGCCATTCATTGCGCCGAATAACAAACAAGTCCCGATGATAAAATTCGTATCAGTTCTAAAAGCTGGATTCATTACGATGAGAACATTTTCAACATATTTCATTGAAAACATCCCCAACAAAATGAAAAATGGCTTCCAGCTTCCGGCCAAATGAACTAGCCCTTCCGGTGTTAGCGTCACTGCATTTTTATTTCTAAAATACAATAAGGTGCCCAGGCACGACACACATCCTATGCCCCAGCTCAGTGCGGCATTGATCTGTAATCCGAAATGTTGAAAAATTCCTTGCAATGACCAAAGTAGCATCACTATTGGTAATATTATGACCGTCTTCAAACTCACGGTACGGTCTTGAGTGGCCTTAATCCCGCGAGAAAGTAAAAACAACAAGATAAACCAGACCCAGATCGGTGTATTTGTCAAAATTGCCTGTAGCATCATTATCTCCTTTAATACGTTTGGTTTAGTACGGATCAGTGTGACGACGTAATTTGCTTATGTAATGTGCTTTGCGATCAAGCACAAATTAAAGTCGTAAAAGGGGTCAAATGCGGCGTGAGTTGATCTGACGAGACGTGTAGAATGTCAGGTTTTCTTCGTTTGGAAACGCTATGTGGTTCAAGAATTTACAGATTTTCCGTCTTACCTCTTCATGGCAAATCACGGCTGAGGAGTTACATACCCAACTCTCCCGTGTTGCATTCTCCCAATGTGCTTCCAATGAAATGCAAAGTCAGGGGTGGGCGCCACCACGTAATAACGAGATGTTGGTGCATAGTGTGAATAAACAATTTTTAATCTCACTGGCAACCGAAAAGAAATTATTACCCTCAAGTGTGATTAACCAGGTTACCAAGGCTCGAGCGGCTGAGTTAGAAGAACAGCAGGGTTTTGCCCCTGGTCGTAAAGCAATGAAAGACTTGAAAGAAAGAGTCACCGATGAATTGTTACCTCGCGCATTTGGCGTAAAGCGCAATACAGCCGTATGGATTGATCCGGTCAATCGCTGGCTGGTCATTGATGCTTCCAGCCCTTCTCGCGCGGATGAAGTGGTCAAGTTGTTGCTGAAGTGTTGTGACAAGTTACCGCTCGAAGGCTTACGAGTTAAGTCGTCCCCACAAGCAGCCATGACTTCTTGGTTGGCAGGCAATGAGGCACCCAAAGGCTTTACGATCGATCAAGATACCGAATTGAAGTCATCAACGGAAGATAAAGCGACCGTGCGTTATGTTCGCTATACCTTGGAACCAGACGATATTCAAAAGCACATTGCAGCGGGCAAACAATGCACCAAGCTTGCGTTGACTTGGGACGACCGTATCAGCTTTGTCCTGACCGATACGCTGACCATCAAGCGCATTAAACCTTTGGACATTCTGGATGAAGATAAAGATAAAGGTACTAACGAAGAAGAGCGTTTTGATGCCGACTTCATGTTAATGACTGCTGAATTAGCTAAGATGCTGGATGACATCGTATTTGCTTTGGATGGCGAACTAGAGCCAGCAAAAGCGGCGTAAGTGTTCTTAGCTTCAAAGATAAAGACGAGTCCGACTCGTCTTTTTTTTTCGGCTAAATTCCTTACTTAAAAGCATGGTGATGAAAATGGAACGCCGCAGCGAGAGAAAAGGTCATTTTCGGTTTCTATACTGATCAGCCTGGTCGCTATGACGCTTTGATTCCAGGGAGCTAATTAGCAAAAATATTTACGCATATGGCAAGCAGCTTCCAGCGATTAATAAATCAAACTTATGTTTAGTGTAAAACCCTTATCGCAAAAAAAGAATCGACACTTTTGCTATCCTTTTTATTCTCGCACTGGCAATGGTCACGTCAATCGTTCTCTTTCCATTTATATCCACCTGCATTATTTCTTACCTCGCAAGCATAGAGTCAGATTTTACCGCAGGCGCTGGTGGCGCGGCAGTTGGTATGTTACTGAAGATGCTCTGTGTCTTCCTCTCGCCAGTCTGGATATGTTTACGATTTTATTTCAGGAAGAAACTAGATTGGCCATGAGATGCCTTCAAAGAAACCAGTCGCGCCAGTGAATAAATTGATGCGGAAATGAAAAAAGGCATATAGCTCATTGAGTTATATGCCTTTTCTTTTACTGGCGGAGCGGACGGGGCAGTGAAAAAAACTCACCCATCAATTTTTTCAACCAATAAAATCAAGGACTTAGCAACATTATTAATAAAAGGAAACAGAAAAACTGCTACCAATTCTGCTACCACTGCTAAACGAATGTGGATTTTAGCAGTTTTTTAATGATTAAAGCAAAAGTTGCTTTGGTGGAATTAGCAACTCCCACGGTGGAACATCAAGTGATTTTGCAATCAGTTCAATATTTGATAGTGAAATGTTCCATCTTGATCGTTCCACAGCAGAAACATAGGTTCTATCCAAACTACATTCAAGAGCCAATGTTTCTTGCGACCAACCTTTTTGTACTCTCAACAATCTCACATTAAATGCAAACACATCCCGAAGATTGTTCGGATCTGGCAAATTAGTTGGGAGTTTTGGTATGGCAGACATTCCGCCAAGATATTCTTATGAAACATTTGCATCCACGGAGTTTGCTTCACGTATAGTGATTGATTACCTGAATTTGTCAATACTTGCAAAATACTGCAAAATGCACCATGTTATTTGCCAATACTGCAATAATTTTTTATTCCAATTTTACGAATTTTGAGTGCCAGTTAGGTTTTTATGGATGAGATTAATAATCTGATATTAAATATATACCAAGCAAGCCAAAACACCTCTGTTTCTGAATTTTCGGACAAAGTTTTTTCGTTTATAAAAAAAGAGATTCATTTTGATTCAGGCGGTTTCTGTGATTTTAGCACTTCAACTATATCTGGAATAAAACTGGTATCTGCTGCCGCACATAACGTATCCACATACGATAAATTACATGCCAGGCAAGAGTATATTGAAGCTGAAATCGCAGAAGGACCGAATAAATTAATTAGTGAAGATCCATCACTTGCTTTGGCATTTAAAAACAAGGGGAAGTCAGTTGCATTATCTATTTCTGACAAACGGCTTAAACCAAACTTAGTTGCTTATGGAAAAAAAACCGAGAGCTTTCAAACGATGGTTATGGTACTAACACCTGCAATTCCTGATCGATTTCAAACACTGTCTCTTTGGCGTAGAAAAAATAACGTCAACTATATTCAAGACGATAATTCCAAAGCAAATATAATACTTCCCCACGTGTTTCAAGCGTTTGCCATTAATCGTCAAATTCATAAAATTAACGAAGTAAAAAATCCCATGAACGGTACTGCAATTTGTTCGTTGATGGGAACGATTCATTTCATTGATGAAGTTTCCGTTGAGTTTTTATTTAGTGAATTTCATGAATGGACACCACCATTTCTCCCATCCATATTGTTAGAAAAATTACGATCAACTTCCGAAAAAATTTACATCGGAAAACAATTCACACTTACTGCAAGACTGCAAAAAGATTTTATACTTTTAAATTTTAAAAAAACGACGACCTTTGAAAAGTTATCTCCAACCGAGTTAGTCATTGCTGAAATGCTGTCACGCAATGAAACATACAAAGCAATTGCTCAAAAATTAGGCAATCAACCAGCAACAGTAAGAAATCAAGCCCATAGTATTTACTCAAAATTTGGCATTTCTGGCAAGGCTGAATTGACTAAAATTCTCACTAATTCATAGAACATCTATTCTATAGATGTCTTCACTCCAAGCAAATACAATTGAACTTAATGATTAGAAAGTTAATTTAAATTTATGCGAGGAGAACATTTGTGAAATCCAGTACCTTAGTAGCAATCCTGATTAGTATTACCTTGAGTGCATGTGGTGGTAGCAGTGGTAGTAACAATAGCGGTAGTGGAGGCAATGGTGCTAGTACAGGTGGCGGTAACTCAGGCTCAGGAACGCCATCAACTAGCAATCCTGTCACCACTGGATATTTGGATTTTAATTATTTGCAAAATGTGAATGGAACACCGGCATCAACGACAGCGAGCATCGTTGATAAAGGACAAAATAATGCAAATGCCATCACTTTTTTCAACGGTTCAGCAACTGTCACTACGACCTCTGGTGGCTATAATTGGGGATCACCATTAACAGCAGGTGTAGGGATTTCTACTGCTTCAAATAACTCAAATGTCCCATCTGTTATTGAACTTTGTGAAAATATTTCAGGTGTATCATCTACAAAATCTATAGATGTTTTAGTTCAAGGAAAAGCCACAGCAATTACCAATGCTACTGGCTTGGCAAATCAAACATTTGGAACTTACCGTGAAGATTGTGGTACTTCAACAAGTGGTTGGGGTGGTTCTACATTAGTTTTTGATTCAAACGGAAATGCCACATCTGGTAGTGTTACATTAACTGCTGCACAAATTACATCCATGTTAAGTGGCACACCCAATACAACAATTGTCAGCGGTGGATTTGCAACATTTAATGCCTACAGCTACCAAGATGCTTATGGAGCAACTGGATATGCAATTGTGGAGCATTTGGCTGGATCAGTGAACAATCCAACAAAAGGAGTTGTTTCTGTTTGGACTAAATAATCAAAAACAAGCATTAAAAATAAAAAAACCAGTCAATAAAGACTGGTTTTTTTATTTTCGTTAGATCAGCACCACCTGAACCCAACACTATATCTATTGACATTTTAGAAAAATACAATATAAATATAGTACCAAACACAATTCAATCATATTGAATTTCAGGATATTGTCAATACACCAATTCCAGATAAATTTAATTGTCTTGCTGAGTGGTAAGGCAATTTTTACATTAACGGTAGAAATCGAACGATTCAATTAATTGCTAATGCGAATGGCTAATATGAAGGCAGGTTAAAAATATTCAGGTAAACCTGATAACTGTAAATCCCCCTTAGCAGGTAGCAAACCATATTGTTATTATGCAGCGTAACGTGTGGTAAGTAGGTAAGAATGGTAAAGTTGGAAAACCACAGGGAAGACATACAAGGCAGACCCCTCCAACTGTTCCAGTAACGGAACGAACTGCTAAATAGAAATGGTTACTTATTTTCTATCCGGTGCTATGTGATTATCACACTGCTGGCAAAGTCCCAATACCCTAATTTTTTAAGGTAAGGGATGACTTTGCCGGCACCGTGTGATAGCACGGTAAAGGCAAAGTCAAAAGCAGAAGAATTAATAGTACAAATGCAGTTTTAATTAATAGTACACAAGCAAAACAGAATCACGAAGTGTTTCTATCTTTCAAAATAATCACGTAGTGGCTCTTAGATTGCATTAGCAATTAAAAATGGCACGCCGAAAAAAATCACTTTTTTAATTTAGCAATCTGGTTATTTTTGGCATTTGATGCATTTTGATACAAATTAATTTCAGGATCAACCCCAAATTTTTTCTGGATAGCCAAAAGTTGCAATCTCAATTTTTCATTTTCAGATATTAAATTATTAATTTCCTTGCTCTGTTCCACATCTTTATTAATAGCCTCGGCATAAATTTTTTTACGAGCAATAATATTTTCTCGTTCCAATTTTAATTTTTTTTGGTCTGCAATTAACTCTTCCTGCATTTTATGGAAATCAATTTTTGTAAACTCACGATAAATTTTTTTCTCCCTGGTGGCACTATTAATATATGGGGTTAGGTGCTCACGAATTTTATCTCGTATGCTATCAATGGATAATCTTTCACCGACACTAAATTCAATACGATCAATCATTTCATTAATTTTTTTCTTATAACTGGCAGTCATAATTCTATCTACCATTTTATAAAATACTTTTAATGGAACATGTTTTAACCTAGATCCCTTTACTCCACGGATCAATCCCCATTTTTTATTATGCTGTGCAAATTTGGTTTGAAGTTCAACCAAATAGTCAGGATTAATTTTTTCTGAGTTCAAGGACCAAGTTTTTTTCTCACAAATTCCATAACGATTTTTATATTGGCGGATTCAATTTCGAAGTGCAACCACATGTTGATGCGATTGTAACTGCTTCATAAATACTTGGTGCGGCGTTTTGAAGCCGAGACATTTTCTGGGACGATGATTTAAGCTGTTCATCGCCCA
>NZ_JBMPPH010000046.1:0-29612 GCF_049340285.1 Undibacterium sp. SXout20W
TGGGTAAGATGTGTGTATGTCATTTCGGGCAACTTTGACTTGGAGGTCTGGAAGGCCGGATGCTACTGCATCTTCCCACCTTTAACCATTTATCTTCAGTTGCACTTCATAGTTGAACTCGCGAAATAATAAAATAATAAAATAATAAAATAATAAATTTATTATTTTTAATCACAAAAAAAAACGAGCATCAAATAGTTGCTTCAAGCGACTTATTTGATGCTCGTTTTTTACGATTCTTACCGCCGGAAAGCCTCTGACCATTCAAGGAAAGAAGGCAACAGCCCACACAACAGTAATATTATGTTTTTGGCAATGTTACGCCATGTTGCCCCTGGTATTTGCCACCACGGTCTTTGTAGGACGTTTCGCAAACCTCATCGCTCTCAAAGAACAATACTTGCGCACACCCCTCACCCGCATAAATTTTTGCTGGTAACGGCGTTGTATTAGAAAACTCTAAAGTGACATAACCTTCCCACTCAGGCTCAAAAGGTGTCACATTAACAATAATGCCGCAGCGAGCGTAAGTTGATTTACCCAAGCAAATCGTCAGGACATTACGAGGAATACGGAAATATTCCATTGTCCGAGCGAGAGCAAATGAGTTTGGTGGAATAATGCAAACGTCCCCTTTAAAATCAACGAAGGATTTTTCATCGAAATTTTTAGGATCAACGATCGTGCTGTTGATGTTAGTAAAGATTTTGAACTCATCCGCACAGCGAATATCGTAACCGTACGACGACGTTCCAAAACTAACAATACGTTGCCCATCACGCTCACGGACTTGTCCTGGCTCAAATGGCTCTATCATGCCAGTTGATGCCGCCATGCGACGTATCCATTTATC
Organism: Undibacterium sp. SXout20W; assembly: GCF_049340285.1. Taxonomy (NCBI): domain Bacteria; kingdom Pseudomonadati; phylum Pseudomonadota; class Betaproteobacteria; order Burkholderiales; family Oxalobacteraceae; genus Undibacterium; species Undibacterium sp. SXout20W. The sequence continues at coordinate 854 of NZ_JBMPPH010000046.1, forward strand.
CGATTTAATACTCATGCAAATCTCCTGCCCAATTAATATTGGTGCGATTTTACGCGATATTGCGTCGATAAATAAGCCTGATCAGCAAACAAGCGAGAGGATTGCGACATAAATTAAATATTACGTCTCTTTAAGCGACTGAATTGGACGAACGTTTTAAGTACGCATGCCTAAAGGGCTACATCATTAGTCAAATAGCTAGCATCTAGCCGAACTTAGCAAGGCAATGTAGGATCAAGAAGACTGACGCATTTCCGCCGCTGCGGTTTTGATGGCGGCTTTAATTCGAGAATACGTCCCGCAACGACACAAATTTCCGCTCATGGCATTGTCGATGTCAGTGTCACTAGGATGCTTATTGTTGGCAAGCAAAGCGGCAGCGCTCATTAATTGTCCGGATTGGCAATAACCGCATTGGGGCACATCATGTGTGACCCAGGCTTTTTGCAATATCTGTCCTTCGCCCGACGACAGCGACTCCACCGTCGATACATTCTTATCGGCGACACCAGCAATCGGCGTCTGACAAGACCTCACCGGTACGCCATCGACATGAACCGTACATGCGCCGCATAAGGCTGCGCCGCAGCCAAATTTTGTTCCGGTTAAACCCAACTCATCACGCAACACCCATAGCAAAGGTGTGTCCACATCAGATTGACACGTCACTGCTTTTCCATTGACTTTTAACGCCGTCGCCATCTCTATCTCCTGTCTAATTTTTATATAAATCTGATCATCAAGTTTAGCTAAAATCTAATCAATTGGCGTAAATCTAGGTACGTTAATGCCGTCGACGACAACGTTTTCGAAAAACACGTCTTTGGGACGTGTCCAAACCGAACCATTATAGGAACGATAAACGATCACAGGCGTCAAATCAGATTCTTGTATTGCCTCACAAACCAATTCGTAAATTCCGCCTTTGTAATGTCTGTATTTTTGCATGGTACTCACTTTTTTCTTACTTCGTTCTGCGCTGTTTCTGAGGGATAAGTATCTCGTAAAAATCCCGGTACTTTTGCTGCGCTGAGTTTATTAATCGCGATGAAAAGCTGCGGGTCAAGTGCCTGCACAACATGACGGCGACGTATCAATTCACTAGCATGCAGCAATACTTGTGCACTTACTTCAGCATCAGCTTCCGCACGATGCGCTGATCCTTGAAATTTGATATCGAGTGATTTTGCCAACTTTCCCAAGGAATAGCTTGCCAGACCAGGGAAAATTCGACGCGCCAGTTTTACCGAACAAATCAGGCCATCATGGGCAGGCCTCAAGCCCTGCCTGTCACTCTCGGTTTTCAAAAACTTCTCATCAAAACTGGCATTATGCGCTGCCAATGTTGAATCCCCAATAAAATCCAACAACGCAGGCATCACTTCCGACACAGGGGGTGCTGTATCAACCATATTTTGCGTAATCCCGGTGAGTTCAGTAATGAAATACGGAATGCGCACATTGCAATTAATCAAGGACACGAAACGATCCGTAATTTCATCACCAACGATTCGCATTGCAGCAACCTCAGTCACACGCCCTCCCTGCTCAGGACTCATACCGGAGGTTTCAAAATCGATCATTACTATAGGTTTATCAAACATATTTTTATTTTTTTGGAACTAACTTCAATTCATTGCGTCAACTTCAAGAGGCGTCTGATAAAAATAAAACATAAAGCCACTCTTTGTAGATTTATCTGTTTTACAATACTTTTACACTACATATCATCAACAAACTCCCAAAGATATCTCTTAACATTCGCGGCTTTTAGCTGCTACATTGTAATCGTTGTTGACGATACGTTCATAGCAACATGCTGGCGCAGCCTCATATTATTCAGACTCAGCGAGTTAGCCTATAAGTTAGTTTTCAAATTAGTTTTCAAATTACTTTTCAAATTCGGCTGAGAATTAATTGGCGAATTAGTCAATAAATAACGCCGTACCAGACCAAACTCAGATTTAGTATGCTAAGAAATCTCATCATAAAACGCTTACGACTACCCGCCAACGATTTATTACGCGATCAAACCTATCGCCGTTTATGGACATCTATCCTAATCAGCTCGTTTGGCGCACAAATCACGATGCTCGCCTTACCGCTCACGGCTGCAGTCATGCTAAAAGCGACAGCAAGTCAGATGGGCATACTCACCTTCATAGAAACTTTACCTTTTGTTTTGTTTTCCCTGCCATCAGGGGTTTGGTTAGATCGAGTACGTAAGTTACCCGTCTATATTGCCGGCGAAACCATTATCGCAATTGCAGTTGCCAGTGTACCAGTCGCATTTTGGTGTGACCAGGTCAGCATGCTTTGGCTATATCTCGTTGCCTTTGTCATTGGGATCGTCAATACAAGTGCAGGAACGGCTGCACAGATTGTATTGACACAAATTGTGCCGCGTGAGCGCCTGGTCGAAGCACATGCAAAAAATGCTTTGGCGACATCGGGTGCCGAAATTTCTGGCCCTGCGGCAGCGGGGGCACTCATCAAATTACTCGGAGCGCCATTTGCTTTGATTGCGGATGCAGTACTTTTATTGAGCTCTGCAATGATTCTGCGCGGCATCAATATCACAGAACTGCGCCCAGTAAGAAAAGATTCCCATTTTTGGCGAGACTTGAAAGAAGGCGTCCATTTCGTTTTTAAAAAACCCTTATTGATCGCATTGGCACTCACTGTTGGATCTTGGCAACTTTGTTACAACGCGGCGCTGGTCGTGCAGATCTTATTTGCAACTCGGGTACTAGGCCTTTCGGAACAGGCGGTCGGTTTGAGTTATATGGGAATGGGAGCTGGGACAATCATCGCGAGCATTTATGGTTATCGAATCAGCCGTAAATTAGGCCCCGGCCCCTGCTTGGTTACTGGCCTCGCCGTCTGCGGCATTGGTTGGAGTTTGTTAGCGCTAGCGCCAGCAAATCATTGGGGAATCGCCGCCTTTGCTTTGATGCTAATGTGTTTTTCTGTCGGCGGCGTACTGATCTTCATTAACTTTCTGGCGCTGCGCCAAGCAGTCACGCCGGAGCCAATGCTTGGTCGCATGACCAGCACGATGCGCTGGCTGATCCTTATCCCAGCGGGTCCAGGAGCACTGATTGGGGGCTGGATAGGTGAATATGCAGGTCTCAGATATTCACTCGGGGCGGCAGGAATTTTGGCACTATTATTGGCCGCCATTGCATGGAGAAACCCAATTATCCGTTCCATCAAAAGACTCCCCCAGCTTCACGAACATGAAGAAAAGCCACAGCCCTGAATTCCAGATTGCAATATGACAGCCAAAAGCGAGATAATGCGCGATCTGTAATATATTTATATCGCCGCCCAGGAGACCCGGGCGACGAATTGAAACCGAGTTCGGCAATTTCGCTTGCTGATCTCTTTTATGAACAATTCAAGGTACACACATGGCAAAAGAAATGTCACCGTCAACATTTAAGCCGTATATTCCTGCGTCGGCCCATTTGGCTGAAATGACGCCACGTGCGCTCATACTGGGTGTCATATTAGGAATGATTTTTGGCGCCTCATCGCTCTATTTGGTGCTCAAAGTTGGCTTAACTGTCAGCGCATCGATTCCAGTATCTGTCATTGCGATTACCTTATTTCGTTTATTTAACAAATTCGGCGCAAAAGACTCCACCATTTTAGAAAACAGCATCACACAAACCGCAGGTTCTGCCGGCGAGTCACTCGCCTTCGGTCTTGGTGTGACAATGCCGGCCATTATGATTCTGGGGTTCGATCTGGAGATTTCCCGGGTGATGCTGGTCGGGTGTCTAGGTGGATTGTTGGGGATTCTGCTAATGATACCGATGCGTCGCACAATGATCGTTGAAAACCACGGCGACCTCAAATATCCCGAAGGCACTGCCTGTGCTGAAGTATTAAAAGCGGCGGCTACTGAGAGTTCAAGAGTGGCGGCGGGTGAAAGCAGTGATCCACACGCACAAGACGACGCCAACCGGCGTGCGCGTATCATTTTCAGTGGTTTTGGCTTAGGTTTGTTGTATAAAATCGCGAACGTTGCCTTCAAAGGCTGGAAAGATACGCCGGAGGTTGTTTTTGGTGCCCCCCTTTCCAGCGGCTCAATAGGCGCAGAAGTATCGCCAGAATTGTTAGGCGTCGGCTATATCATCGGACCGCGCATTGCGTCAGTCATGGCGGCAGGTGGTGTTATGTCGTATTTACTGCTGATCCCAATGATCAAATTTTTTGGCGATGCATTGAGTGTCCCGGTTTCTCCCGGCACGATGCTGATCAAAAACATGAGCCCACACGATATTCGCAGCGCTTACATCCTCTATATTGGTGCAGGTGCAGTCGCGACCGGTGGGCTGGTGAGTTTATTGCGTGCGATGCCAACGATCTGGCGCAGTATGACTGCTGGGTTGGCTGGCTTAAACAAGGGTGCTAATGCGATCGCCAGCGGTGCCATTTTGCGCACCGATGAAGATATTCCTATGAAGTGGGTCGTGATTGGTGCGTTAGCGATTATTGCCATCATTACGTTTGCAGCGCCATTACATATGAATTTGTTGGGTGCATTGTTAATTCTGGTGTTTGGTTTTTTGTTTGCTACCGTTTCTTCCCGCCTGACCGGTGAAATTGGCTCCTCCTCCAATCCGATCTCAGGTATGACAGTTGCGACACTATTATTCACCTGTCTGATCTTTTTATTGATGGGCTGGACTGGCGGTAAATACTATGTGACCGCACTGTCAGTTGGCGCTATTGTCTGTATTTCTTGTAGTAATGCAGGTACAACCTCACAAGACTTAAAGACAGGCTTCCTGGTAGGCTCCACCCCAAAATTACAACAATATGCCATTTTGGCCGGCGCTTTTTCATCCGCGTTAATTCTTGGCCCAATTTTGTTGAAATTAAATGATGCAGGTACGGTCTATGTACCAGCGGCACAGGTGGCGCCAGCATTAGTCACCGATGTATCCAAGTTGACTGAAACAGCACAACTTCAGGGACCGCAAGCTGATCAAGATAAAGCGACTTATCATGTCTGGCACAAAACTGACACTATCGGTGCACCTGCAGGGAAATACCTGGTAAATGACGCTGGCAAGGTGGCTTACCTCGTTGATCCAGGCATCAACGGCGCCTATAAGCAACGTCCTGATGGCACTTCTGTTACCAAGTATGACGCACCAAAAGCGGTGCTCATGTCGTACATCATCAAAGGTATTTTGGACCGTCAGTTACCTTGGACGTTGGTGCTCTTTGGCGTCATGATTGCGGTCGTCCTGGAGATGGCTGGCATTCCCTCCTTGGCATTTGCGGTGGGCGTGTATCTCCCACTCTCATCATCGGCACCGTTATTTGTCGGCGGTATGATTCGTTGGTTAGTCGATCGCAGAAACAACAAGCTAGATCAATACAAAAATCTAAATGAAGAAGAAATGCAAGCAGCTGGCGATCGTAGCTCTGGCGTATTACTCTCTTCTGGCTACATTGCAGGTGGCGCATTAGCCGGGATTGTTATTGCGTTTAGCGCTGGGATTTTGACAGATTTTGATAAGGCAATCGGCGATTGGTCTACAGCGCATAATCCATTTTATGAAGGTATCAATGCGGATGCTTTATCTTTCATCCCATATGCGTTGATATCAATACTACTGTACTGGGTTGCTCGAGAGAAAAACCTGAAAAAAACCTAAAAACAGCGCTGTCGTCCTACTAAACAAAAAGGCTTACACACAATGCCGGTGTAAGCCTTTTTTTATTTTACGACATCTCACATTTTCTTCTCGCACTAAAATGCAAGTACAATGGGAGTCAATCTAAATTTAGCTATTATCCTATGTCAACCTCCCCCATCCTTGATTGCAAAAATCAACCTGTTGCCGTTGGCGACATTGTGCGAATTATTACGCTGAGTCCCAAATTTATTAAGAGTTTTCCGGAAGACGAAAGAATACTGATCGAATCGATGATTGGTCAGTTTTTTAAGGTTGTTGACTTAGACGAAGACGGCTACCCATGCGTCATTCGCGAATGGCATGATGAGCGCGGGATACTGCAAACCCACGTCATCGGACTGGATTCAGAAGAGATGGAGCGAATTTAAGGACAAATGTCTGTCGCGCCAGAAGCACGACAGACATTTAATTTTGCAATCAATTAATGTAACTAAATAGCGAAAGCGCAGAAATCTTGACGAACGATTGTTGCGCCGCCTGCAAAGTCGTCTGCTGCTGATTCAATGAGGTGATTGCCTTGGCATAGTCAAGATCCTGGATTGATGACAGTGACTGAGCATACGCTATTTTTGTAGATGCACCTACGTTGTTCAAACTATCGACTTCCTGAAGACTCGATCCAATCTGCGCCGAAACGGTAAGTACATTACTTAATGATGCGTCAACATTATTATTAGCTTGAGTAAGCGCTGCGGTTAAGCTTTTTCTCGCTGCGGAGTTTCCTGTGGGAGCACTTAACGCATTGATCGCATCGGTTAATGTCTCAAAAATGTTTTGGTTGCCGGGCTGAATTGTGTATTTATCACCAGGTGCCGGCGTAGTGGACGGAGGACCACCCGTGATAACTACATTCATCCCATCAAATTTAACACCTTGCCCACTCACGTAAGGCACAGGTTGCGTTATTGCAGCACCAGTAGCGGCATTAGTAAGCGCAACTGCGGCACCAGTGGTCGTGTTAACGACACTAAAATTCGCTCCCGTATTATCAAAAGTTACCGTGTAATTATTTCCAGTCAAGTTTGCCGCTGTTGCAGGATCAATGGTCGCCGTTGCTGTGGCTGTCCCAGCATTGGAAGGATCAGGCTGAACATTAAACTGATTGGCGGAAGTACGAATATTTCCAAAAACTTGATCTCCGGGCGTACTCAACGGCAATTGTCGAGCAGTATTCACTTGAAGGTAGCGCTGTCCTTGATCACCGTTATAGGTTGCTCCCGAGGCTGTTTGGGAATACGGCATCGTTGTCGTTGAAAATCCTGCAAAAAGGTAATTTCCTGTACCATCCGTCGAATTCGCAAGACTAACTAAAGAGGCTAAATTTGCTTTTAAGGTCGTTGCAATCGCCAGGCGATCACTATCGGCAAGCGCGCCATTTCCGGCACTAATGATGGTGGACTTTGTACTTTGCAGTAAATTAGTCACATTACTTAAAACGCCTGACGTAATACCTAAATTGTCCTGCAAATCCTGCCGATTGACCGCATATTGGTCGTTGATTGCAGCCGCTTGCGTAATCACAAGTGCACGCGCAGAGCCAATCGGATCATCTGCCGGGGTCAAAATTTTTCTTCCCGCAGAAATCTGTTCCATCGTCTGATTTAAAGACGACTGCAAATCAGCGATTTGCGAGCCGCTATTCTGATAAATCATATTTGTACTGATGCGCATGATAATTCCTATTGACCAATTGTTAATAAGGTCGAAAACAATTGACTGGCGATCTGCATTAACTTTCCGGCGGCTTGATAGCTTTGTTGGTATTTCAATAAATTAGACGCCTCCTCATCCAGATTAACACCAGACACCGCTTGCTGAGCATTAGTAGCATTTTTTAACATGGATGCTTCGGAAGTGCTTGTTGCCTGTACTTCGTTCGTCTTATTCCCAACCAGGCTTACGAACTGAGCATAAGCACCTTGGATAGTTGTGGTTCCACCAGCCATAATATTTTGAGTCTGGATCGTTTGCATGAGAAGTGCATTTCGATTATCACCAGTACCATTTGTGTTTGGTCCGATATTAAATACATCGCCGTTTGTCGGCGTCCCCGACATCGAAAACGTCACCCCGCTATAACTATACGAAGCACCACTCAAAAACGGCACTGCGGTTCCAGCGGGATAAGTTGTCGACGACGCACCGCTCGTTACAGTGACATTCGCTGTAGCAGGAAAGCCAGTTAACGTATTCGCTGGGGAATTGAATGTAAGTTTAGCTGCACTGACAGGAATTGTTGGTTTTAAACTAAACGTGTCATTATTTGCAGGTGGAGTGCCGTTATCCTTAATTGAGAAACTTACCCCATTGAAGCTAATGGTCGCACCGCTTGCATAAGGAATCGTCGATGATGCGGGTGCAACACTGGGATAATTTGTCGTCACGCCGCCAACATTAACTGAAACTGTCGCACCCGCTGGAAATCCGCTAAGCGTATTGCCTGGCGACGCAAAGGTAAGATTCACACCTGCCCCAAACGTTGCGGGATTAAACGATGCATCCGTTGCAACTGCACCGATCATTCCATTCACTGAATTGCTCCCCGATCCAACCGGCGAATTAATCACGCCTGAAGTAATCGTACCTTTTCCTGTGTTAGTAGAAGGAGCACTCGTTGAAAACGGGGTAGCGACAGCCAGTTTATTAGGATCCGTGATTGCCACTGTCAAGGTTGCAGCGGCTGATGCCGTTGGACGAATTAGAAATTGATCACCATTTCCAGGCACAGCACCTGCAGGTGGCGGTGCCAAATCGAATTTCACGCCGTCAAAATTAATGGGCAATCCGGCGGAGGTTTGTGTGGAGCCATCGGTCAGACGCGTTACGGTATATGTACCCGCTGCATACTGCAAACTGTAATCACTGGTGGTCAAAGCAGATGGATTCGTTATTGATGCATTGATCTGCGAAGTACCAGTATTATTTGTGCTAGACGAGCTAACCACTGGGTTAATAGTGAACAATTTGGCACCGATGGCACCATTCAGATCCTGCCCTAACCCTTGCTGTTGATTGACAGCAGTGGCAATTGTCACCGCAACCCGACCAATCGAATTTTGGGTTGCAGTCAGCATATTAGCCCGAAAATCCAGCAAACCTCCTAATGCCCCACCCGGCAAACCATTTTCTGCAATTTGAACAACCTTACCTTTTGCCAAATATGCCACTTCATTACGTGTTGGATCAGTCGGCGATTGTATTACTTGCAACGGATTTTGTTGCGTTCCCAACACGAGCGGCTGACCATTGCCAATAAATACATTGTATTGAGAACCTTCCTGTACAACATTGACCGAGGTCAATTGACTTAATTTAGTTATCAATAGATCGCGCTGGTCGAGCAAATCATTTGGCTGCCCTCCATTAGTCGTGCTTTGTGCTTTGCCAATAGAGTCATTTAATGTTGCTAATTGCGCGGCGTAACTATTGAGTGTTGTCACGGTCGATGCAATTTGACCGTTGACGTCGGTGCTTATTTGGCTAACCTGATTTTGAAGACTATTAATGCGCCCAACCAATGACTGCGCGGACGAAATGGTCGCCTGTCTCGCAGCGGCACCAGCGGTGCCATTAGGACTTGCGGCAAGATTCTGTATCGAGGTAAAAAATGTCTGTAAAGTTGGTGACAAGCCAGCAGTTGGATCTGCAATGATATTATTTAGGCCAGTAATTTGCGACAGATATGAATCCGCTTGCCCCTTCGATGTTGTCGCAGTATTAACTTGCACTGCAATATACTGATCATATTGACGCTGAATCTGATTGACACTTACGCCTTGTCCAATATATACGCCACCAATTTGTTGGGAGGACGAGGCACTTTGTATCAATACCTCACGACTGTAGCCCGGCGTGGATGCATTGGCGATGTTTTGACCAGTCGTACTGATACCTAATTGAGCTGCGGCCAAAGCAGACTGCCCAAGATTGAGAATATTTGCACCCATGATGAACCTATATGTTTGTCAACTTAACGACATACCGAAAACCGGCGATCTAATAGGTTTTCGGTATAAAGCCAGAAAACTTTAATTTGAGTAACTAATCTTACAAAAGTACTAAGCAGAGAGATTTTGCTTGATAATTTTGCTTAATTTATTGGCATATTGTGGATCGGTAGCGTAACCCGCTTTTTGCATGCCATAAGCGAAGCTGGACGCATCCTTTGAATTTGCGATGACGTTGCCATAACGAGGATTTTTAGTGAGTAAATTAGCATAATCCTTAAATGCATCTGCATATGAATCGTATGCCTTGAAAGTTTCAACTTTTCTTTGGGCAACGCCATTGACATATTCCGTTGTCACAGCATTCACAGTTTTACCTTTCCAACCGCTGGTTGCTTTCATCCCAAAAACGTTATGACTCTCGGAGCCATCGATCGCTTTGATCTGCTTTTTCCCCCAACCAGTTTCAAGCGCTGCTTGCCCTAGCATAAATTTGGCAGGTATGCCTGTCGCTCTACTTGCTTCTTCAGCATGAGCCTCTAATTTTTCCTGGAATTCTCTGACATGATTCGGCGTTGAGCTGTCACTCTTTACGGCGGAAACCGATGGTTGTTCAAGCTTCAGATTATCCTTATAAGAATTGATGCCACGTAAAGCGCTAGCCACAGCTGGCGACTCTTCACTATTCCCCAAAGCCTGACTCATCGCATTGTTTGTCAGTTGCTTAACCAAAGCGTCCGCAAGACCGATTCCCCGGCTAGACATATTTTGTGTCAATTGCTGATCTAACATCGATGTAAAGGTACGAGTCTGCTCATTATCGAAAGGGCCATTTTGACCGCCAGCCTGGCGCATCGATTTAAGCATCATGTTCATAAATAATGCTTCAAATTGCTTTGCAGCGGCTTTAATAGATTCAGGTGAATTATCCTTCGCCGACGCTTTCAGATTACCCAAACTCCGGCTATCTATCGCAAGGCTCTTATCTGAAGGATCGTTGATTGGAATCATCATCGTTCCTTAAATAATTTCAAGCTCGGCACGAAGCGCACCTGATGCTTTCATTGCCTGCAATATGGCGAGCAGATCTTGCGGCGTTGCGCCAATTGAATTGAGTGCTTTTACCACATCAGCAAGAGACGTGCCCGCTTTTAGCAACTGCAATTGTCCCGCGTCCTTGGCAATCGTGATCGTAGAATTAGCGACTGGCGCAGTTTGACCACCAGCTAAAGCATTTGGCTGGCTCACCGAGTTGTCGGTGTTGATAACAACGGACAGATTTCCGTGGGCGACTGCGCAAGCATCAAGTGTTACAGCTTGATTCATCACGATCGATCCGGTACGACCATTAAGGATCACCTTGGCGACCGTCTGCGCAGGGGTAACATCGATATTTTCCAACATGCCCAAAAATGCGACGCGCTGATCAGGACTAGCCGGCGCCTTGACTTGAATCGCACGACCATCAATAGCCGCGGCAGTATCGGTGCCAAAACGACGATTAATCGCTTCCACTACCCGACTAGCCGTCGAAAAGTCTGACGTATTTAATTCAAGTTGAATTTCTCCGCCCTGTGCAAGAGAGTTCGGGACTGTTCGTTCGACAGTGGCACCACCTGAAATTCTACCGACATCCAGATGATTGACCTGAGCCTTACTGCCATTGGCTGATGCACCAACACCACTTACTAACACGTTACCCTGCGCCATGGCATACACCTGTCCATCTGCACCTTTTAACGGCGTCATTAACAAGGTACCGCCCCGCAAGCTCTTGGCGTTACCCATCGACGACACCGTAATATCCAAGGTTTGTCCCGGTTGAGCGAAGGCCGGAAGCGATGTTGTAACCATGACAGCAGCGACGTTCTTAAGCTGCAGACTAGTTCCTGTCGGCAAGACAACACCCATTTGCTGCAACATGCTGACAATGCTTTGAACCGTAAATGGCGTCTGGGTGGTCTGATCACCCGTTCCATCAAGTCCGACGACTAAACCATAACCGAGCAACTGATTCTGACGCACGCCCTGAACGCCCGCCAAATCTTTTATTCGTTCTGCACTACAAACTTGGAAAAACAAAGCGCAGACAGCAAACACACAAAACCGTGTGAAGACGTTTATACGTGATTTGCAAGGCATTTTCATTATAGAACCCGGTTTTTGCTTTTCATCAAACTTAAAAATTTACAGCGGCAAGAAACTAAGGAAGAATCTAGTCAACATTGAATTTGCTTCGGCCTTATCAACGTGCGACGTTGATCGATATTCCAGTCTCGCATCGGCAACTTGTGTCGAAGAAACGAGATTTCCGGCTGCAATTGTTTGTGGATTTACGACACCCGAAAAGCGAACAAATTCTGCGCCCTTGTCAAATGCGAGCTGCTTCTCTCCACTGACCACTAAATTACCGTTAGCCATGACATCAATCACCGTCACCGTGATTGTTCCGGAAAAATTATTTCCTGAACTCTCTGCGCCAGCTTCGCCAAATTTATTGCCTGTCGTCGTCTTTATTCCACCCTGTAATGCAGTCGCAGCAGGCATACCGAATATCTGCGGCGTCGCAAATGACACAGCGCCAGTTTTACTACCTGAACTTGCGGATGTTTTTCCAGCAGACGTTTTTTCACTCAAATTGATGGTAATGACGTCGCCGACCATGCGAGCTTTGACATCCTCATATAAAGGACGATATGAAGCAGTCTGAAAAATTGCGCCATTGGCCTCTCGTTGAGGCTTCGCTGCTTGCGGAGGCACGGTAAGAGGTTGATGTACGATTGTTGGCGGGGTGACTGCGCAGGCCGTCAGCAACAGCGGTACAAAGCAAAAGAGCAATACAGGTTGTTTCATCACATCACCTTTTTACCAAATCACATTTGAGACAACTTCTGCAGCATCTGGTCAGAAGTCGTAATGGCCTTACTGTTCATCTCATACGCACGTTGAGTTTGAATCATGTTGACCAATTCTTCCGCCACATTGACGTTCGAAGTTTCAATATAGTTTTGCTGCAAACTACCGGCACCATTCGTACCAGGCGCATTGGTTGCCGGCGCACCAGAAGCAGCCGTCTCTGCATAAAGATTACCGCCCAAGGATTGCAGACCAGCGTTATTAATAAAAGTTGATAATTGCAATGACCCTACTTGTACGGGAGCGGTTGCACCTGCTTGTGTCACGGAGACAGTGCCATCAACACCAACGGTGATTGTTTGAGCACCCGCAGGGATCGTGATCGCAGGCTGAATTACATAACCGCTTGCCGTCACTAATTGCCCTTGATTATCGGTCTGAAACGAGCCATCTCTGGTATAGGCCGTTGTACCATCAGGCATCAATACAGAGAAGAAACCATCGCCTTGGATCGCAACGTCTTTTGAGTTACCAGTTTGCTGCAAATTACCTTGCGTAAATAGACGCTCTGTTGCGACTGGGCGAACACCTGTACCCAATTGCAAACCCGAAGGTAATTGCGTCTGCTGCGAACTTTGCGCGCCTGGTTGTCTGATTGTCTGATACAGCAAATCTTCAAAAACCGCCCGAGAGCCTTTGAAGCCAGTGGTGCTCACGTTTGCCAGGTTGTTTGTGATGACGTCCATCTGCGTCTGCTGCGCATCAAGCCCTGTCTTTGCAATCCATAATGAACGTATCATTTACTTTCTCCTACAGGCCGCAAGGGCCAATTTTCATATCACTATTATTGCTTACTCAGCGTCAACCCAAACTGAGGATCTGAGTCGCTTTAGTAGCGTTGTTCTCGGCATCAGTAATTAATTTCATTTGCATTTCAAACTGACGTCCCAGATTAATCATGGTCACCATCGAATCAACGACGCTGACATTACTGCTTTCCAACATATTCGCTGCTACGGAAACTGTTTCATCAAGATCGGTAGCAGAGCCATCTTTCGTCTTAAACAAGCCATCATCTCCGCGAACCAAATTTGCCTCTGGCGGGTTAACCAGTTTTAGGCGACCAATAGTTTGTATTGATTTTGGTGCCGAGCCGCTAGGAATGCTTGAAATCGTGCCATCCTTACCGATCGTAATCGGCGTACCTGGCGGCAAAGTAATCGGACCACCCTCGCCTAAGACCGTTAAGCCATTTTGCGTTTGCAAGACACCATTCTCGTCGAGCTTGAGACTTCCGTTCCGTGTTAAACCCTCCGTACCGTCTGCCTTTTGCACCACAAGCCACCCTTTACCCTGAATGGCAACGTCTAACTCGCTTCCTGTTAGCTGGAGACTACCCGGAGTGAAATTAGCACCAACCGTAGAATCGACGACAAACGTTCTGGTTGGCAAATCGCCACCAATCACCGGCACAGCGCGAAATGAATCGAGCTGTGCCCGAAAGCCTGTCGTCGTTGCATTGGCGAGGTTATGCGATGCCGTCGCCTGTTGCTCAAGAATATGACTCGCTCCTGTCATTGCTGTGTAGACCAGACGATCCATGTCAGACTCTCCTTACCAAGCTCTTAAGCATCATTCTAAGCATCATTCAAATCACTTTATCCGTTACCGCAAATTGACCAGCGTTTGCAAAATCTGATCTTCGGTTTTAATAGTTTGTGCATTTGCCTGATAATTTCGTTGTGCGGTGATCATGTTGACCAGATCGCCTGTCAGATCCGTATTTGAGTCTTCAGTTGCTGACGACGTCAGTGACCCCAGATTTCCTGAAGTTGGCGCTCCCACCAGGGATTGACCTGAAGTTGCTGTCTCGCCCCACTGATTATTACCCAACGATTGCAAGCCATTCGAATCAGTAAAATAGGCCAAAACCACCTGCCCCAAGGTTTTAGTCTGACCATTGGTATAACTACCGACAATCGTGCCATCTTTACCTGTATTGAAACTCGCCAATTTGCCAGATGCAAAACCATCTTGTTTCATCGTACTTACGCTGTACGGTGATCCGTATTGGGTACTATTTGTAAAGTCAAACTTGATCGCGAGAGGTGCAGTATTAATTGGTGTAACAGCTTGCGCAGATACGGGCACAACCATTTTGAGCGCATTTGGGCTAGTCGCAGAATAGGATGCAGAAGTGCCGGTCGTCGTATACACGCCAACTTGTTGGCCGAGGTTATTAAAGCCTAAAACACCAATGGGCACTGGCGATGCAGGCGCTACCGTCAGATTACCAGTAGGATCAAACATATTGCCATCCACCGATGCATAAACTGTCCATGCTGAAGCTGGCGTTGCCAACGGTGGGGTTGACGCAGGTATTTTCGTAGGATCAACTTTAACGTAATACGTCTGAATCACGTGTGAATTACCCAGACTATCATAGACCGTCGTCGACGTTGAACTGTTATAGGTCGTTGCGTTGGTCGGATCAAACTGCGTTGGCGTAATGAGTGGTGGCGTCGTTACTGGCAGCGCGGTACCAGGCACATTCAAGGTCGAATTAAAATTCATCACAGCATTGACGGTGGACGTCTGATTCGGCGCCAAATCAGCAGTATTAATATTAATGGGGACTGCCGAACCAGTGGCCAGCACGCCGACATTATTGGCCGCATAGCCAGTAAGTTGCGCGCCTTGCGAATTAACCAGAAAGCCATTTTTATCTAATTGAAACTGGCCATTTCGCGTATAGGTCACCGCTCCATTATTCGTCATACGGAAAAAGCCGTTACCGTTAATCGCCACATCCAAAGGATTTGTCGATGACGAAATATTACCTTGCGTGAACTGCTGAGCGATATTGACAACGCGCACACCAATACCTACCGCACTTGCAGAGGCGCCATTGAGGGAGTTTGCATAAACATCGGCAAATTCAGCTTTAGAACTCTTAAAGCCAACTGTGCCTGCATTGGCAATGTTATTACCGATCACATCAAGCTGCTGCGACGAAGCGCTTAAGCCACTCAAACCTTGTTGAAAACTCATGATAATTCTCCCTGCGATACCAAATTATTAAATGTTGAAACGTGCGGTCAATATTCGTTGAAACGAGACTAAAAAATCTGAACAACACTATTCATGGCGACAGAACCGAGGTTCGCGAGATTCAAAGTCACGCCCTGCGAATTAGCGGAAACACTAGAAACCATTCCAAATTCCAAATTTGTCGGCGTCACGGGAGACGCACCAGATACTGCCTTAACGGCGTAGCTGTACGTTCCCGTTGGCGCGGTTCCGCCACTATCGGTGGAACCGTCCCAGCTCAATGTCTGCACGCCTTGCTGCATTGAACCGAGGTTAATCGTTTTAACTACGGCACCAGCCGCATTGGTAATCGACACTGTTCCACCGCTAATGTTTTGAGGTAAATTTAGTCCGAAGGCACCGGCCGTTGAATTCACACCGGCTGAGTTAGTTGTTGTGGTGAGGGAGATATTGCTACCAGGTGTAAACACCCCATGCCCAATCATATTTGCAGCCTGCAAACTTTGACTTGCCTGAAAATTTGCGTTCATCGCGTTAATAGAAGCATTAACTTGATTGATACCCGTCACGGTCGACAATTGCGCCAACTGACTTGTCACCTGCGCGTTATCCATCGGATTCAGCGGATCCTGATTTTTCAATTGCGTCGTCAACAGCTTCATAAACTGATCTTGCGCCGACTGGATGGTATTCGCGGAGGACTTAGTGCCATTCATCGCTGCCAATAGTGTCGGGTCAACCGAATTTGTTTGTATAGTAGACATTTCAAATATCCTTTATGAGTATCATTGACCCAAAGTTAGCGTCTTCAGCAACATCGCTTTGGCTGAATTCATAGTTTCGACGTTATCCTGATAAGAGCGTGAGGCAGAAATCATATTGACCATTTCCTCAACCACATTCACGTTTGGAGAGGCAACATAACCCTTCTCGTCCGCCAGGGGATGCGAAGGGTCATAGATTAGTTTTGGTGGGTTAGGATCTTCGACAACCTGAGAAACTTTTACACCCGTAGATGCCGTTCCATTCATGGGTACAGCGGCAAAAACTACCTGTTTTGCCTTATATGTGCTGCCATTAGTACTTGTAACGCTGTCCGCATTTGCGAGGTTACTTGATACCGCATTAAGGCGTTGAGCCTGTGCACTCATGGCCGAACCAGCAACATTGAAAACGTTAAATAGCGACATAGCAATTACTCCCAATTAATCCTTATTAGCCCTGAATTGCGGCCAGCATGTTACGAATCTGCATATTAATCATCGTCAACCCTGCCTCGTAACGCACACCATTATCTGCAAACGCATTTCTCTCAACATCCATATCCACGGTATTACCGTCAACGTTCCCCTGCACCATGGTGCGATACATCGGCGCAATACCGTCGACCGATCCGGAGGGATCCATGTGCTGGCCGGCTGTCTTTGTCAGCGGCGTGCTCGATTGATTGGAGTTGAGTTGCAACTTACTGGTGAGCACCGAATTGAAATCAATGTCACGTGCTTTGTAGTTAGGTGTATCTGCATTCGCAATATTGGATGCCAGCAGCTGTTGCCTCTGCCCGCGCACCGACAATGCCGTCTGCTGAAACCGCATGAGATCATCAAGCTTATTCATAAACTTACCTCCACCACCAATTAAAATTTGAAACTTCTTCGTTCTTTGCATCTTAGGCGATACCAGGATCATTCAATCCTTCAAGCAAAGGCAGGAAAACCCCTTTATTTAGACATTCGAAGTACATATGGCGACATAAAATAGCGACATCGATGTGTTGTCATGCGGAAAGCAAAAAATGAACTATTTCCCTAAATTTGTATTTATTGCAATTGGATTGATGTTGCTCGCCAGACAATCAAATGCCGTAGACATCGCTAACAACAACGAAGACCGGGACAAAATCAAGCAGGTAGCGACAGAATTTTTGCAACAAATGTCTACCGCGCAACCTGGCGATGCCGAAATTTCAGTAAGCCCGCTTGATAGCCGGCTAAATCTGGCCAGCTGCCAGGCTTTAATGCCGTTCTTACCAACGGGCAGTAAAGCATGGGGTAAAACCACCGTAGGAGTGCGATGTACAGCACCGACAGCCTGGACCGTCTATCTGCGCGCAAATGTACAAATCACTGCGGAATATTACGTGGCAGCGCACTCTCTCACGAAAGGGCAAGTACTTGCGATCGACGACCTCAGTAAAATCAAGGGTGAGATCTCAAACTTTCCAGTCGGCTTCATTAGCAATCCTGACCAGGCGATTGGTAAAGCAATTCAAAATTCTGTTTCATCTGGCACGCTACTTCGTGTTGATTCATTAAAAAGTCCCGCGGTTGTTCAGCAAGGTCAAACGGTGCGGGTTATCAGCATTGGTAATGGATTTCAGGTAGCGACGGACGCTCAGGCAATGACAAACGCATCTGAAGGCCAAATAGCCAAAGCCCGAACAGCGAATGGTGTTACTCTCAGCGGAGTCGCAAAATCGGGCGGAATCATAGAAATTAGTAACTAAATAGAAATAACGCAGTTTTTTTCGCTGGCATAATTAAAGTTTAAAAATACCGAGCCGATAACTGGACTGAAGAAGTAGATAATTCCCACTATCGAGGGTATCGCTGTGAAAATTGATGACACACTAAATAAAACCGTTGCTGCGCCGACTTTGGCCAGTCCGCAACAAGCGCGCGCAGATACTGCGCAAGAAGCACCTGCTGCGGCGCCACCTGCACCGCCAAGTACGACGGTACAGCTTTCGCCGTTGTCGACGCAGTTACAGGCGTTGCAAAGCACGCAGGCTAGCAGCTCGGTCTTTGCGACAAAGAAAGTAGAAGAAATTAAGCTGGCTATCTCTGAGGGACGTTTTCAGGTTAACTCTGAAAAAGTCGCAGATGGGCTGCTTGAATCCGTTAAAGATTTAATCAATTCCAGAAAACGTTAAAATGTCACAAGCAAGCGCACAAACAATTTCCATTCAACAATGTTTATCGGATGAAGTGAATGCAATGAGTGAGCTTGCCACTCTCCTCAAGAAAGAGCAGTCCGCTCTTACCTCTAGTGATATTGATGCATTAAATGAAACAACTACTGGAAAAACGGAGTTGCTTCGCAAAATTGCAGAACTTGAGAAGATACGAAATACGCAACTAAACGCACTAGGTTTTAACGGCAAACCGGAAGGAATGCGTGACTATTTCGTTCATTATCCCGAGGATAGTGAAATGAGCGCTCAGCTTTGGAATAAGTTACTAGCGATTTCGGAGAAGGCAAAAGAAGACAATCGGACTAACGGTTTGCTTATTAATCGCCGTATTACACAAAATCAAGCGGCATTAAGTGTTCTCGGACAAGGGAGTAGCGCAGGTTCACTCTACGGACCAACCGGGCAAACAACCATCGCGCCAAGCGCTATGAAAGGCTCCGTGCCACGATAAGGGACGGATCAAGATAAAGCTGTTCTTCAATGTGCCGCTTGCAAGCAAAGCCTAAGCGCAATCAAATTAAGACTCTGAATGAATAAGACCCGCAAATAGTTTAGCGGGTTTCTTGTTGATCAACTCGATAAAGCTTAGTGATTAAAGTTAAACGACACATTGGCGATTAATAAAATAACAAGCAAAATAACAAATAACAAATAACAAATAAGTTAATAAGTTAATTAATTCATTAATTAATCGCACCGTTCGTTCTGTCGTTCACGACAGGAACGTCAATAACTGGTTCAGGCAAAACAGCCAGTATCGTCACCGTTACCCGCCTATTTCTGGCTCGCCCTTCAACTGTATCGTTAGACGCCACCGCTTGTTTCGAGCCCTGCCCCGCTGCCGTGACTCTATTTTCGTTAACGCCATTTTCAGTCAATAGCCGCGCTACCGTACTCGCGCGGACGGCAGATAACTCCCAATTTGAAGGAAAGATTGAATTTCTAATTGGAATATTGTCCGTGTAACCCTCGACTTGAATAGCATGGTTATCAATTTTCAAGACTGAAGCAATCGCTACCAAGGCCTGAATAGAATCAGGACTTAATTTTGCTTCACCCGTTGGAAATAATAAACTGGCATTAATTTCAATCGTAACGCCGCGACTAGTCTGAGTTACCCGAACTTTGCCTTCTCGAACCAGAGGCTCAAGCACAACCATAATGTCCTTAGCGACTTCGGTCATTTTCGCGCGTTCTTTGCGCAAAGCCTCATTGGCACGTTGCTTCACCATTGGCAGCGGCGCGAGCTTGATAATATCCTCGGACGTAGCGGAGGTCTGATTCGGTGGTACGGGCTTGGTATTACTAAATGCACCGGTCAAGGAATTAGATAAAACCCTATATTTGCCTTCATTCAACGAAGAAATTGCATACATGACAACAAAAAAAGCAAATAATAAGGTGATAAAATCGGCATAAGATACCAGCCACCGTTCGTGGTTTTCTGGTTCTTCATGGAATTTTCTCCTTGCCATATCGAATGCCTAGTTTTTATGGTTAGCAACACGCTCCTCAACCACACGAGGACTGTCTCCCAAGGCAATGCTATAGAAAATATCTGAAAGCATTTCCCGACGAACGACTTCTTTACCAATGATTTCTTTTAATTTATGGCTGACAGGCAAAA
The DNA here is from genome assembly GCF_049340285.1 of Undibacterium sp. SXout20W. Taxonomy (NCBI): domain Bacteria; kingdom Pseudomonadati; phylum Pseudomonadota; class Betaproteobacteria; order Burkholderiales; family Oxalobacteraceae; genus Undibacterium; species Undibacterium sp. SXout20W. The sequence goes on from NZ_JBMPPH010000046.1 coordinate 21,029, forward strand.
ACAGGAGGTTAGCCAAACCGACACCGTAGATGGTTGCCACAAAGGCCACAGCAATTCCCCCTCCCAACTTTGCGGGATCTGAAAGGTTCTCCATGACATGAATTAATCCTAAAACCGCGCCTAGAATACCGATCGTCGGAGAATAGCCGCCAGCCGATTCCCAAATCTTTGCTGCCTGGCGCTGTTCAATTTCGAACAATGAAATATCCACATCAAGGATGTCTTTGAGTCTGACGGGATCAACGCCGTCAATCACCAGTCGCAGACCCTTGCTAATAAATGGGTCACTCGCGGCATTCATGTATCGTTCAAGACTTAAAAAGCCTTCGCGCCGCGCAACAACACTCCACACCAGGGCATCTTGTACATTTTTTCTGCTGTTGTCGGGCGGCTCAGAAATAATCCAGCGCAACATGTTTAATCCGCGCCTGAAGGTACTCATGCGACTTTGTAACAAAACAGCACCAATCGTACCGACTACAACAATGACAAAGGCAGCTGGCTGCAGTAATGATCCGAGGCTTCCGCCTTCCATCAGTTGGCCAGCGCCGATTCCAACAACAACGAGTAGAAACCCAATTACGCTAGCCCAGTCCACGCTTTCTCCCTTAGATAAACCCTGAGCCTGGCGACTGCCTGGCTATGAAGTTGAGACACCCTGGATTCAGACACGCCCATGACGGCGCCGATTTCTTTCAGATTCAACTCCTGCTCATAATACAGACCCATCAGCAGCTTTTCGCGTTCGGGCAAATTATCGATGGCACCGATCACAGCATCCCGAAAATCTTCATTGAGCAAATCTTGTAAAGGGTCACCTGAACTGTCAGAGCAATAGTGATCCAAAAAGTGCTCTTTGGTCTCGGAGTCATGAAAGTCTTCGTAGTACACCAGTTGATGGCCGCCATTATCACCAAGCATATCTTGGTATTCACCAAGGCTTAACTTGAGTGATTTCGCCACCTCTGTTTCAGTTGGCGGTCGTCCGAGTTTTTGCTGCAATATGTTCATCGCAGCCTCAATTTTGCGCATATTTTGGCGCACACCTCGTGGCAACCAGTCAGTATTACGTAATTCGTCCAGCATAGCACCGCGAATACGCTGTACAGCATAGGTTTCAAACTGCGCACCGTGGGTGTCTTCATAGCGATTGACGGCATCAAGCAGACCAATCATGCCAGCCTGCACAAGGTCATCCACCTCAACACTTGGAGGCAAGCGCGCCTTCAACTGATAAGCCAAGCGCTTAACCAGCGGTGCGTGCTCCCTCAGGAGAAAATTTTTATCTGATTTTCCGCTCGCGGTGTACATAGTAAATTAAATTCCGAGACCGACACCAAGCTCAGGCACACCCTCAAAAGACATAACAGAACGCGCAGAATGAACGAGTTGCGTCGCCAAACGAGAAAAAGCTACTGAAGCACGTGCTTTTGGAAAAGCATCAATCACCGATTGCCCCAAACAAGCGGCCTTTCTGACATGATCATCTTCCGGTACATATCCAATATAGTTCAAAGGTACGGCAAGATAGCGACTGGCAGCTTGCGCCATGTTCGTATAGATCAAAGTTGCCTCCCTCTCGGATACCCCAGAAACCAAAATACTAAATGAACGTCGACCTAATCTGCTACTCAGGCGCTTAATCAAGCCGTAAGCATTTTTTATTGCTGCCGGGTCTGAAGACACCTGAATCACAAGCTCGCTATGATCTAGCGCCGCAAGTGGAAAAGCGTCGTATTCGTCGACATTGACATCAACGACCACTAGATCGGCGCGCTGAGCAACCACATCAAAAACCTTTGCGAGTTGCCGCGAGGTTTCGGCCGACAGTCCGGACAACATGCTTGACTCGCGCGACAATACAGCCACAGACAAGCCAGCAGCCACTATTTTAATGGCCTCCTGCATTGTACGCTGTTGTCTTGCGACATCCAATAAGCTCATATCATTTTGCGCATTTAACCATGCTCCAACGCTATTGAGCCTAGATCGGGCATCCAATATCGTAATTTGTTGCCCCTGGCGCGCCAAAGAAACTCCCAAGTTAACGAGCATCGCACTTTTTTCCTCATCTTTAAGTGCAGACAAAAATGTAAATACTCGTGGCTTAGGAGTCGCCAACATCCGCCGCAAGCCCTCTGCCTGGTCGATATTAGCCAAAGGACACCTCTCTGGAAGTAGATGAATTACCACTACCAGAAGCCACCGCGGCTGACATCAACAAAGGCAACTCTTCATCAAGGTATTTAAATGCTGCGGTTTCTCGTTTGAGTTTGAAAGCGCGATCAATCAAGTATTCTTTATTAGCGACATGCAAATCCTCCGGAACACGCTGACCACTAGCAATGTAATATAGAGTGAGCTTTTGGCGTATCGCTATATCTAGCGCCCCACCAATCGTCGCCGCTTCATCAAGCTTCGTCAAAATACAGCCCGCCAAACCGCTTCCCTGATAGGCGCGCACAACTTCGCTCAAGGTCTCTCCTGTTGACGTCGCATTCAGGCATAACAAGCGCTTAACTTCCGAATTTGCCCCCGAAAGCATGGCCACCTGCTCCGTCACCATTTTATCGCGCTGACTCACGCCCACAGTATCAATCAAAACAGTATGTTTATTCTTGAGCTCAGACAAAGCAATTCGCAAATCGCTTTCATCTTTAACCGCGTGTACCATCACGCCAAGAATTTTGCCATAAATACGCAACTGCTCATACCCGCCAATACGGTAGCCATCCGTAGTGATCAACGCCAATTTGGACGGACCGTGACGCATGACGCAGCGCGCCGCTAATTTCGCGGTTGTCGTCGTTTTACCTACACCTGTAGGCCCAACTAAAGCGTAAACACCGCCCTTTTCTAAAATTTCACTCTCATTATCAATCGCCGATAAATTACGAGCAAGGATCGTTTTAATCCATTCTATGCCGCTCTGCACTGTTTCGTTTTCGGGCATTTTGGCAATCATAAACCGCGACAAACTCGCACTCAAACCGGTCGCCAGCATTTCCCGCAATACTTCAGCCTTATGCGGTTGGCGTTGTTGTGTATTTGTCCACGACAACTCTGCTAGTTGCGATTCTAGCATGCTACGCATCGAGCGAATTTCACTCATTACGTCAGACATTTCGTTTGCGCTAATGATAGGAGAAATGGCTTTTGGCGACTCAAATCCCGCAGACTCACGACCTTGATATGACTGAGAAGAAAACGGCTTTGATTCAGACCGAAATGGCGGTGTAATTCGTGGCACTTCTGGAATCTCAGTTGCAGATCCCCTGCCCGATGACGAAGACAATGGCGAAATGGCATTCGCAACCTCACCCTCCATGGCCAGAATTTCGACTTTTCCGTCTACGTTACGGTTAGACAAAATTACTGCATCGGCGCCAAGCGCCTCTCTCAGCATGCGTAGCGCTTCTCGCGACGTATTGGCAGTAAATTTTCTAACGTTCATGATTGACCTCCCACAAGACTAGTAACTTTAATCGTTTTTGTTTCTGGTAATTCTGCATGCGACAACACTTTCAACTGAGGCAACGTACGGCGTAAGAATCGGGATAACAATGCACGTAACGGCGCCGGTACCAACAACACTGGAGTAATCCCCATTTGCTCTTGATGCTTCGCCGCGATCTCAGCCTGACTGGACAAAGTATCGGCCAGACCTGGTTCAATGCCTGAACCATCCGCACCGCCAGTATTCAATGCCTGCATCAACAAGCGTTCAAGGCGACTATCCAAGGTCATCACAGTCAATTCATTCGTTGCCGGGAAAATCTGCTGCACAATCGCGCGTCCCAGCACAACCCGCACGTAGGCAGTCAGCTCATTAGCGTCTTGGGTATGAATTGCGTGCTCAGATAGTGTTTCAATAATTGAGCGCATATCGCGGATATGAACTCCTTCGACCAACAAATTTTGCAATACTTTTTGCAGAGTCGACAATGGCAACAACTTAGGAATTAAGTCCTCCACCATTTTCGGCATCTCTTTAGCTAAGTGATCAAGCAATGCCTGAACCTCCTGGCGACCTAACAACTCAGCGGCATGGCTTGTAATGACGTGATTCAGGTGTGTCGCTATCACGGTACTAGCATCGACGACGGTATACCCCATGGTCTGTGCGTGCTCTTTCATACTTGCATCGATCCACACAGCTGGCAAACCAAAAGCAGGGTCTGTCGTTGCAGGGCCAGGCAAAGGACCGGCTACCATCCCGGGATTAATCGCTAAAAACTGCCCATTCATCGCCTCGCCTACACCCACTTCAACACCTTTGAGTGCAATTTTGTAGGCTGACGGTTTCAATTCGAGGTTGTCCCGAATATGCACTGGCGGCGACAAAAATCCAACTTCTTGTGCAAATTTCTTACGAATGCCCTTGATACGGCGCAGCAACTCGCCACCCTGTGCTTTATCTACCAGCGGTATCAAGCGATAGCCAACTTCAAGTCCGAGTGTATCGACTGGCAACACATCCTGCCAGGTTGCCTCTTCCATTTCGCTGGTTGGCGCCACTGGCGCTTCTGTGACGGCGGGTGCTTCAGCAGCCTGCTCTTTACGTTTGCGAACAAGGTAACCAGAACCGCCAAGTATTGCCGCTAACATCACAAATGCGATATGCGGCATGCCTGGAATAATGCCCATGCCACCAACAATCGCCGCGGTAATAAACATCACTTGTGGCTTAGCAAATAACTGACCAATCAACTGACCGCTGATATCTTGATCACTTGCCACACGCGATACCACGACACCCGCCGCAGTTGAGATAATCAGCGATGGAATCTGTGCCACCAAGCCATCGCCAATTGCTAATAGCGTATAGTTTTTCAACGCATCAGCAAAATCGAGATCATGTTGTACCATGCCTACGACCAAACCACCGACGATGTTAATGACCGTGACCATAATGCCAGCGACTGCATCACCACGAACGTATTTACTCGCACCATCCATCGCGCCGTAAAACTCCGCTTCCTGAGCGACCTCCGTACGACGACGACGCGCCTCTTGCTCAGCAATTAAACCCGCGTTCAAATCGGCATCAATCGCCATTTGCTTACCAGGCATCGCATCCAATGCAAAGCGAGCTCCCACTTCAGCAATACGACCTGCACCCTTGGTCACAACCGTAAAATTAATAATGGTCAAAATAACGAATACGACGATACCAACCGCATAGTTGCCGCCAATCAAAAAGTGACCGAAGGCTTCGATCACTTTACCTGCAGCGTCCGGACCAGTATGTCCTTCGGTCAACACGACGCGCGTTGATGCCACATTCAATGACAAACGTAACATCGTACTCACTAACAATACCGTTGGAAAAACCATAAAGTCCAAAGGTTTGACGGTATATAAACTCGTCAATAAAACAATAATAGCGATCGCAATATTGAAACTAAAAAAGATGTCCAAGGCAAATGCCGGCAAAGGCAAAATCATCATCGAAAGCATCAAGATGATCAGCAGTGGCGCGGCCAATGCGCGACCGTTGAGTCCGTTTAGCCACAGTGGTAATTTCAGGCTATTCATTCAATGACTCCTAATTGATTATTTGGATCTAATTCTTCTGGCACATTCAATTCGCGAGGTTCCTCAGGTCGGTTACCACCATCGCGGCGATATGTGCGCAGCTGATAGACGTACGCCAAAACTTCGGCAACAGCGCCATACAAAGCCTCTGGAATCTCATCACCCAAATCAGTGTGTTTGTATAGGGCACGAGCCAAAGGAGGTGCTTCTAACAGAGGCACATTATTTTCTTTTGCCAACTCGCGAATTTTGGCTGCCACCTCATCCGCCCCTTTTGCAACGACTTTAGGTGCACCATTGCCACCTTGGGTATATTTCAATGCCACAGCAAAGTGGGTTGGGTTGGTTACAACCACATCAGCATTCGGAATCTCCGCCATCATTCGCCGGCGTGCCATTTCCCTTTGCTGCTGGCGAATTTTTGCTTTAATTTGCGGATTACCATTGGCCTCTTTCGACTCTTGAATAACTTCCTGACGAGTCATTTTTAACTTGTTTGCGTATTGCCACATTTGATAAGGTGCATCAATTGCCGCAATTGCCACCAAAGCACCCACAATCGAGATAAAACAGACCAACAGCATGTGGCCAACGTGCGGAATGCTATTCGCGACATCTTCCATCGGCAAACTAAAAATGGCTTCCTTTTGTCTTGAAATGACAGCCCATGCGACACTTCCAACCAAAATGGTTTTAGCAATGGCTTTCACTAACTCAACCAATGCGCGCACCGACAGCATGTTCCCCAATCCGGAGATAGGATTAAGTCGTCCAAAATTCGGTTGCAACGATTTCGCGCTAAAAAGCCATCCGCCAATTAATACCGGGGAACCAAGTGCAACGACGATAAAAACACCCGCCAGTGGCGCAAACGCCATTAATACGCCAAGTAAATTAGAGCCCAGCTGCGTAATTAATAAATTGAAATCAAATGCGACATTGCGTTCAAGACTCAAACCAGCGATCAATGTTTGCTGCAATTGATGAATCAGACCGCCACCCATCGCCCAAAACGCACCGCCAGCAGCGAACAAAATCGCACAGGTGGAAAGCTCCCGAGAGCGCGGAACATCACCCTCTTCGCGCGCCTGCTCAAGGCGCTTCGACGAGGCCGGTTCGGTTTTTTCGAGATCGCTTTCTTCGGCCATCGCCGACTCCTGTCATTTCCATAAAGCAACAATTGCTTTACTTACGCAAATTCACAGGTGTAATTATTGAATATCCGGAAGGACTTAGATGCGATGAATAAGGGAGTAAATACCCTTTTGTTTAATTTCCTCGCAAAATAAAGGAAGGAGACCAGCTTACTTCGGTGGACGACTTTAACGCGCCCTCATTCATGTTTAGCAAGCGCCACATCATCGAAATAAGCCATTTTTTTTGATGAAGCAAACGCCACCAGCGATAGATCGCCAAGATCGATCGCTCTAAATAGTCTCGATTGCGCTATAAAGTAGCGGCCACACCGCCTCATGGGAGCGGCGAAACCAGCTGATATGGCCTAATTTTTTTAAGCCGAATTGGTTTGGATTAATTCTATGAACCTGTTTTACGGCGTGAGGGAAAGTCGACATCAGATCATCCACCGTCACTGCATTTGCAATGTCATCATCTTCCGCATAAAAAACAACGTAAGGTAGACGTACATTTTGATGATAATCGGTATCAGGCATGCTCTGGGTTGCATTTGTCGCATAACCTCCAGCTGCGCACCACTCACCCCATTGCCGCGCAACGCCTGCTGGAAGATCTTCGCCTAAGCCGATCATTGCCGTAGGCTCATACCCCAACAATTTTATTCCAAGAGGAACAAAAAAGAGTAACCCCCACATTGCCTTTATTCTGAAAGCCAGACGCATACCAGAAAACCATCCGGTGGACACCGCCACGCCAACCACACCGGCAATTTTTTCATGATTGGACATTAAGCCCATCATCTGGCCACCAGCACTGTGTCCTAGCAAGACCACCTTCTCATGCCCCGTGCGTGCAAGCAACCAATCTAACGCAGCAACTTGATCTTTCTGGCCCCAATCGACTAACGTCGCCTTACAAGTTCGCAAATCACCTCGAAGAGATAATCCAATGCCACGATAATCGAAGACCAACACATCGCGCCCGTGCGCCGCTAACCACGCCGCAAAACGAAAATAAAAATGCTGCTTTACGCCAGTGGCCGGACAAATCAATACTGGCAAACCAGTTGCCGGGGCTTTCGAAGAAAAAAAATGACCTGCGAGCAGTTCGCCATCACTGCACTTAATTTCAACATACAGAAAATTTTGAGAAACATCAGCATTCATCATCGCGCTACAAAGTTGGTAGATTGAACAAATCAATCGAAAATGTAAGGTTCGATAATACCCCAACAATCAACATTTATCTTCGAGTCGATTACCTATTGTGTCGTCAGTATTAACAGCAATCAGCAGATTTAATGTAGACAAAATAATCCCAATTTCCTGGCAAGCTTACATCTACTGATTTGTTTATACACCAACTTTTGTGAAGATTTTCTGCAAACTCAAAACAGATGGCATCCCGTTAGATCATTTTGATGGTCAATGTTTGATCTCGGATGTTGATGGGGCGAGAATGAATAACAAACTTAAAATCAAATTTCGCTTTAGCGCATGTTGATCGAAAAAAAGAATCTGACACGCAAAACACATTAAATTTTGGCGCAATTTTCAAGTGACTGTTTAACCATTTTTTCGTCATTTTTTCGTCATTTTTTTTCATTAATCACGAGCAATTTCAATCGATTGTTACCCTATTTTATAGACTGCAAAAAGAAAACTTTCCGCAAGGAATTTATTCTACTTCTCACACGTTGTTTTTCGCGTTAAACAGGTGAACAAAGGTTAAAAACCGACACAAAATTTTTGAGCTATTTACAATCAACCCGTAAGTATTAAGTAAGGCGAATTCTAGGATGAAGTGCAATTTATGAACGGTACCGGTTAATGAGGGCAAGATGCGATAGCATTTGTGCCTTTTTGACCGGCCAGTCGAAATTGCATAATGAACTACACACATCTCACCC
>NZ_JBMPPH010000047.1:0-29215 GCF_049340285.1 Undibacterium sp. SXout20W
ACAGCAACTACAGCAACATCGTCTACACGAACGGTAGTCTGAATATCGGTCAAGCGACCGCCAGCATCAGTGCCAGCAAAACCTACGACAGCAACACCAGCCTGACGACAGGCCAGGTCAGCATCACAGGTGTGAATGGTCAGACCTTAAACTACACCGGCACAGCATTGGCGAACAACGCCAACGTTTCAGCCAATGCAACAAACTACGTCAGTGGTATCACTGGTTTAAGTGACGGCACAGGTTTAGCATCAAATTACGTTTTGCCAAGTCAAAGCGCTAAGTCTGGAAACAACCAGGCGACGATCAATGCGGTGACTACGGCAGTTAATATCATCGGTAATAGCCAAAGCGGTACGTATAACGGCAATCAACAAAGCGTGAGCGGATTCACAGCGACAGGATTAGTTGGTACCGATACTGCCAGCAACATCACTGGCTTTAATGCCAGCGGTGCCACAGGCACAAATGCTGGCAGCTACGCCAATACGGTCGGCGGCACGAACAGTAACTACAGCAACGTCAATTATACGAACGGTAGTTTGAACATAGGTCAAGCTACAGCGACAATCAATGCAACGAAGACTTACGACAGCAACACCAGCCTGACACCAGGTCAGGTCAGCATCACGGGCGTCAATGGACAAACGCTGAACTACACCGGTACGGCTGTGGCAAATAACGCGAACGTGGCCGCCAATGCAACAAACTACGTCAGTGGTATCACTGGTTTAAGTGATGGCACAGGTTTAGCATCGAACTACCTCTTGCCAAGTTTGAGTGGCGTTTCAGCAAATAATAATGCGACGATTACAGCCGCGGCGCTCACCGTATCTGCTAATAACGCGACAAAAATAGCGGGTGAGAACGCAATCCTGTCAGGATTTACGAGCAAAGGTTTGCAAGGTCAGGATGTTATCGATGCTGTCTCGTTACTTAGTAGTGGTGCAAGTGTCACTGCATCACCTGGCTCTTATGAAATTCTCACCAGTAAAGCGCAAGGCAGTCATTTCGATGCGACGAACTACGCCATTACTTATGTGAATGGGCAACTGAATGTCACAGTAGCGCCGCCACAACCAGTTCCACCAGCGCCGGGTCCTAAACCATTCAATCAACCAACTACGCAAAAACAAGATTTACCTGTTTCGTTGACTTACAACGATTTCATTAGCGTGCAAACGTTCACACCGCTTGCAATACCCCAAGCGACTGCATTTGTGTTCACGTTGCCGCCTGATACATTTGTCTATAGCAAGCGGACAACCTCCGTCGTGTTAGAGGCTAATTTGATTAATGGAGAGAGCTTACCAAGTTGGCTTAAATTTGAAGGTGCAACAGGAACATTCCGTGGGACGCCGCCAATAGACATGAAAGATCTGGAAGTCATCGTGACGGCAAATGATGGCTCTGGCGCACAGGCACAAACCAAATTGACACTGCTATTTAATAAAACCTGAGCCGTCGGTGGAAAAAGCTGACTCAAAATGAACCTATATTTAGTATTGGCTCATTTTGTATAAATTAACATGCTATTTATTGCCTTACTCATTAAGTGTCGGAGGTGATTTATGTTTGGTTATGTGTATATTTCTACAGACAGGTGTTGCAATTAAAAATTGTAATTGGCATAACTCGGTAATATGATAGTGAACATTTGTTTGTCGTTTCGGGTTTGCATTGAATTAACCTAAAATGCGTTCCCTTTTAAGAACAAAAATCAATCTGCACCGAATTCGGGCAATGCGCTGCTACTTTTATTGTACATAGATGATATTTTCTGAAAAATTTTGTTTAGGCCAAAAACTCTTGAAAAAACCTGATCAATTCAGGTTCATCTTACTTTCTACAATCGTTAGTGCAGAAATCTGCGGATTACTTCTCTCTCAAACGGCAGTGGCACAAAGTATCCCCGATGCAGGCGCGCTTTTACGTCAGAATCAACGCGATACGGTGGTTGTCCCGCCACCAGTGATAGTACGTCCGATTGGGTCGTCGGTTGCGCCCATGTCGCCACAAAAAATTGCTGATGACTCGTTGAAATTTGTCGTCGAGTCTTTTAATTTTTCTGGCGCAACGCTGGTGCCTGAAAATGAATTACAAGAGGCTATTAAATCGTGGTTACACCGTGAGATTCATTTTAGTGATCTGGAACTTGCCAGCGATGCTTTAACAGAAACATATCGTGCCCACGGCTGGTTTGTTCGAGTCGTTATCCCTGAACAAGATATCGACAATGGTATAGTTACCTTCAATTTCCTAGAGGCAAAACTTGGGAATGTGCGGGTGGTAACTAACGGCGAACATCCACGCTTGCAGCAGCAAACTCTCGTTAATATCGTTACTGCACGACAAAAAACCGGAGATTACTTGAACGTTGGCAATCTGGATCGGGCAAGTAATCTATTAGGTGAAGTACCCGGTGTGGTAACCAGTTTGTCACTTGCGCCCGGGAAATCAATCGCTGTCACCGATATTGTTGTCAGTGCAGAGGATAAACCTCTTTTTTCCGGCGTTCTGCAGGTCGATAACCAAGGTGCACGCTCAACAGGAATAAATCGCTTAAATGCATCGTTCAATATCGATAATCCACGAGGTATTGGCGATCAGGTGGCGGCGAATACTATTTCAACCTTAGGAAGTGAATACGGAAGGATCAGTTATACCGTACCGTTGTTTTCTGACGGGATGCATATCGGAACTGAATTTTCCGATATGAAATACCACCTCATTGGCAGTTACGCACCACTCAAAGCCAACGGTACAGCACAAATTCTTGGCGTATTTGGTACTTACCCGGTCGTAAGGTTAAATGATCGCAGTCTTTCGATAGTTTGGACTCTTGAACATAAGGCATATGAAAACTATGCCAGTGACCAGCAGATTTCGGACAAGACAGCGCGCGAACTGACTGTGGGATTAAGTTCAAGCATGTCTACGGCAGATGGTAGCTTCATTTTATTGAGTGGTAATGCTACTTTAGGGCAACTAGATTTATCAAAAAATCTGGCTAATGAAATCATTGACTTGCATGGCCCTCACACCGAAGGGACTTACGGAAAAGTCAATTTTAACGTTGCCCGCTTGCAGCGCTTACCAGCAAAGTTCAGTTTATGGCTCTCCGCAACGGGGCAAATTGCGCTTAAGAATCTCGACTCGTCAGAAAAATTTTCGCTTGGTGGCATGGATGGCGTCAGTGCTTATCCAAACCTTGAGGCTTCCGGAGATAACGGAATTTTGTTCACCGCAGAACTGAGAAAAGGACTCACTTCACATTTGCAGGGAATGCTTTTTTATAATTACGGTGCCGTTATTGTGAACCATAATCCCAATTATCCTGGTGCGACTGCACTCGATCACTATTCACTAAGTGGCATCGGTCTGGGTTTGAATTGGAGTGATGCGGGCAAGTATTCGATTAAAGCCAGTGTCAGTAGAAAACTGGGGACAAATCCAGCGGCAAATCCGTTTACTGGTGCCGACAGCGACGGCAGCATTGGACACACACGCTATTGGCTGTCGGCTTCTGTGTATTTTTAAGTCAGAGAGATTGATTGTCAATTTTTTCAGACTTACGGTCAAAATTCTAGGCGTCTGCAAATCTTGCAGCGAATCGCTCCATCGCTCTATACATTAACCAAAGTCGGTTAGTTTGCTTGTCATTGCTTGTCGTTGCTTGTCGTAGCTTGTCGTAGCTACTTGCTTCAAAAAATACAGGCTGGTCATTAAAATCAGCCTCTTAGGCAAGCTAAAAAGTACGTTAAACGTATGCTAAACCAAGGAACAATGAGTAATGCCCCTTGGTTTTACTTTTACTTCCCAAATGAATCTTTAAGCGTCGTAATGCGATTAAAGACGGGCTTACCAAGCACGCTATCAACACGATCAGCAACAAAGTAGCCGTGGCGTTCGAATTGCAGACGGGTATCTGGGGTGACGTTGGCAACGCCCGGTTCGACGAATGCACGGATCGTTTCTAAGGACGAAGGGTTCAATAAAGCCATGAAATCTTTGCCGCCGGCGTCTGGATTCGCATCGGTGAACAGGCGGTCGTAAAGACGCACTTCGGCTTCAAGCGCGTCAGCGGCATTGACCCAGTGGATGTTGCCTTTGACTTTGTAATTGGCGCTGCCTTCGGTGCCGGATTTGCTGTCGGCAAAGTAGTTGCAATGGACGGCAGTGACCTTACCGTTTTCATCTTTGTCGCAGCCTGTGCATTCAACGACATAACCATAACGCAGACGGACTTTATTGCCCGGGAACAGGCGGAAGTAGCCTTTGACGGGTTCTTCCATGAAGTCTTCTTGCTCTATCCACAGTTCTTTGCCGATCGTGAATTCACGGTTGCCGCGTTCTGGGTGATGTGGGTGAACTGGCGCTGTGCATTGAATATTTTCACCTTCAGGGAAGTTATCGATGATGAGCTTCAATGGGCGCAATACAGCCGTCGCACGTGGCGCTTTAGGATCAAGGTCTTCACGCAGACAGCCTTCAAGGGTGCTGTAGTCGATCCATCCATCAGAGCGGGTCACGCCGATGCGTTCGCAGAAAGCCTGGATAGATTCTGGTGTGTAGCCGCGGCGGCGGATACCGACGATGGTTGGCATGCGTGGGTCGTCCCAGCCGCTGACGATGTTGTCTTCCACCAGTTTGCGCAGTTTGCGTTTGCTGGTGACGACGTAGGTCAGGTTCAGGCGTGCGAATTCATATTGGCATGGGACTGGACGATGAACGAAACCACCTTGCGCCGCGTGTTCGATGATCCAGTCGTAGAACGGACGGTGATCCTGGAACTCTAAGGTGCAAATCGAATGCGAGATGTTTTCAATCGCGTCTTCCAGCGGATGCGCGTAGTCGTACATCGGATAGATGCACCAGGCATCGCCCGTGCGGTGGTGATGCGCGTGACGGATGCGGTAGATCGCTGGATCACGCATATTCATGTTGGGTGACGCCATGTCAATCTTGGCACGCACGATGTGTTCACCATCTTTAAATTCACCGGCTTTCATACGCCGGAATAAGTCCAAAGATTCTGCCGCCGCACGATCGCGGAAAGGGGAGTTCACACCTGGCTTAGAAAAGTCACCACGATTCGCTGCCATGTCTTCTGCGGATTGGCTGTCGACGTAGGCGTGACCAGTTTCGATCAAATATTCAGCAATGGCGTAGAACTTGTCGAAATAATCGCTGGCAAAATACAAATGATTGCCGCCACCATTGGATTCTGGTTGTTGCCAGTCAAATCCCAGCCATTTAACGCTGTCCATGATGGAATCAACGTATTCCTGATCTTCTTTTTCTGGGTTAGTGTCATCAAAGCGCAAATGGCAACGGCCAGCGTAATCGCGGGCCAGACCAAAGTTGAGGCAAATCGATTTTGCATGACCAATGTGCAGATAACCGTTTGGTTCTGGCGGGAAGCGCGTAATCACGCTCGGCATGCCATCACGTTGGTAAGTGCCAGCGGCTTGATCGTTGTCGATAATTGCGCGCAAAAAGTTAGATACGGGGGCGTCGGTGGTGGCTGCTGTGGCTGGCTTTTTGTCGTTGCTCATAGATTAGGCTGATGAATAATAATTTTTTTGCAAGATTGAGGTTTGCTTACATGACATCGCGGACACCATTTCGGTGCGTGGCGCCGATTGTGGTCAATCACGTGCTTGTGATGAACTTAATAACTGCCGTCAAAACGTCGAAGCGAACCTGAATATTTATATTTAGGATTAATGCTCATTTTACCGTAGCGCAGCAATCAAAGTGCGTTTGTTTGCGTTTTGATAGCGACTTGTTTCTTGTAAGGTGTTACTGAAGGAATTTTCTGACTTTTTTGCCGCCAACTTTGCGGCAAAGTTAGTTTCAATTTTTGCAATAGCAATAGCAATAACAATAGCAATAACAATAGCAATAGCAATAGCAATAGCAATAGCAATAGCAATAGCAATAGCAACCTCAGTAGCGATTGATGTACTTGATTTCTTTAGTAGTCTTTAAATTCGACGCGGTTGCGCCCATTGTTTTTCGCCTGGTAAAGGGCACTATCGGCACGCAACATCATTTCCAGAATACTATCGGGATAGCGGTAATGCGTGACACCAAAGCTGGCTGTTCGCTTGCCTGCCAGATGAAATTCGTGCCCCTCAATAGCTTGGCGCAATTTTTCAGCAATGGTGATTGAATCCTCCGCCGATGTTTCGCGGAAAATGACTAAAAATTCTTCACCGCCCCAGCGTCCAACTGCGTCAATGCTGCGGATATTTTCTTGCAGAATAATACCAATGCTCACCAGTACCTGATCGCCAGTGGAATGACCAAAAGTATCGTTAATCGATTTGAATTTATCGACGTCAATCAGGGCAATCGAAAAGCTACTGCCATAACGTTGACTGCGCAGGTGCTCTTCTTCCAGAATAGTTTCGAGTTTTAATCGATTGAACAGACCTGTCAGTCGATCGGTATTTGACAGATATTCCAAATCTTGGTTTTTGAGTTCTAGCTCTTGGGTACGGGCGGTGACCAGGTGTTCGAGGTTAGCATTTACCTCAAGCATTTTGTTATGACTATTCTCTACTTCTGCCGCCATAAGGTTAAAACCGTCTTCCAGTTCTTGTAATTCACCACCTGAATCGGCTTGAATGCGCGTTCCTAATTCGCCTTTTGCCATTCGGTGAACGCCATCGATCAAGCGCGATAGCGGGCGTGTCAAATCACGGCTCATCCGTAAAGCCAGAAATGATGCACAGGCACTGCCTGCAATACCAATCAAAAGACTAATAAATACGAATAAAATTTTTGCTTGGCCACTCGATGAAGTGCTTAATTCCAGATACGCAAAACCGAGTAGTTTGGGTTGCTTTACAATGTTTTTCTGTGTGCGTCCTAACAAATCAAAACTGTCGACCTCGGCCACCTCTTGATAAATGGGTGTCCCAAAAATCAAGTTGCCATTTTTGCTGACGACAATTTTCCCTTTTAATGCTGCTTGCATGAGGTTGTTATCAATATTGATTTGCTTTCCGCTAGCTGCCAGCAGGTGGTTAAAGGCATCCGTCACCACCACTCCCTGGGCGTCTTCTTCTTTGATGGTCGCTTGCGTCAAAGCCTGTAAAACCTCCCGGTTGCCTGAGAACGCGCCATACTCACATGCGCTGCTCAGGTGGCGCGCAATCAGCGCACCGCGATCTTTGAGGGCACCATCGATTTGTTTCATACCAACCAGTACAACCATGATGGTCAGCAGAATGGTGATGATCCAAACTGGAGCCAGTGCTATCAATAAAATACGACGGGAGAGTTGCCATTGCTTCATTGGGCACGCTCCGTTAAGTGCTTAAGTTTGTTTTGTAACTCCACTTCGGAAGCAATGTTGATGCTTAACGAACGTGCAACTTGTGGGTTGATGTTGACAGAAAAATACCGTGGATATTGTGGTGACGGTAATAATGCATTGCTGGGCAAGCTATTAATAATTTCTGCAACTTGTTGGCTAATTTGATAAGGTTGACTATAAACCGCCGCAAGCGCACCAGCTTTTACGTACGATGCCGAAAAACCAAATAGCGGAATTTGTTGACGATAACTGGTCAGCAAAATACTGGAGATGTTATTGCGATTGTAGATACGAGGGTCTGGAATCGCCAACATTGCATCACTGTTTGCAAGAAGCTTACGCAACGCGGCAAGTAATTCGGCGTCCTCAGACACAGTTTCAATATTCAGACTGACTTCAGCTTCTTTTGCAGCACTTTGCAAAGTTGGAATTAGATCAGTCGCATCTTTGCCGATCAACACACCAACTCTAGGATGACCTGTCATGCTAACTTGAATCAGGCCAAATTGTCTGACCCAGGATTGATCAACGAATACTGCAGAAAAGCGTCGACTGTCTTGTAGTCGAGGATTCTGTTTGATCGTTTTAACATAGCTACTTTGTGGTACCAGTACATTTAGAATCGGCACGGGTAGTGGCTTTTGTGCCATTGCTGACATGGCTGATGAGCCAACCGCGACCAATAATTGTCCGTTTGACGTGCGCGGTATTTCTTCGCTACTAAATTTATCCACTGTAACTATTTTTATGGATAAGCGATTTGTATTCGATTGGGTGAGTATATTGCTGAGATTGACGGCAAATTCAGAATACGCACCACCTTCTTCGCTCAGTACAATGGTGAGTCCATCCAGCGCAAAGCACGTACTCGCGGATCCCAATAAAAGCGTGAGGACAGCAATTTTGATCAGCCTTAAAGACGATAAAAATGCGATGAAAATCCGCTCATGCAAGGTCATACGTCAAAAATCCATTTTGACGTTGATACGAGCGAGTCGTCCGGGAAATTGATTGTCATGACGATATTCAAAGTAGTGTGCGTTTGCTATGTTTTGAATAATGAACGCGACTTCTGTCTGATGTCCGTCAAGGTTAAAATGACGAGAGATTTTTCCATCGAACCGCCGATTACCATCTACATAGTAGCCGCGCCCTAAAACGGGGTTGTAATCCGTCGCATTAAACTTCGTCTTTGCAATTTGATAAGCCACGAAGCTACCGCGCCATTGTTCATTAAATTGATGCGTTATCATCAAATTATGATTATAAGATGGCAACGAACCGCTGTACACAACACCATTGACATCGTTGCTATTGACGCTGCCTCCAGACAACCCATAGGTAAGATGTGTTTGTTCTGAAAGCGGCGCCTTAACTTGTAATTCATAGCCACGCATTAAGGCATCTCCAGCATTTAAATTACCGTTTGCAGAGGAATTATGATTTTTAACGTCAATCAAATCTGTATAGTCGTCGTAGAAAAAACGGAAATCAATGTCTACTTTACCAACTTTTCCAATATAACCAATGTCAGTTGCTTTCACCCGCTCCGGCTTAAGCTCGGGTAAGTTAGGGTATAAATTCGGTGCGCGCCAATACTCTTCATAGACTTTCTCGTACACCGACGGTGAACGCGTCGCCCGCGAATGTCCTACGCGTATCGTATGATTTGGCGTGATGTGCCAATTTAATGCGATACGAGGGGTTAAGTCAGTCCCGGTATAGGAATTGTTTTCGAGCATGCCACCGATATTGAGTAGCAAATCAGGGCGGATATGCCATTCCAGATTGGCAAATAGTCGTCCAAGCCGGTACGGAAAATTACCATATAGGTATTGATTTTCCTCGACGCCTAAGTAATACGGTGCATATGTTACGTCCTGGCGTATGCTACCGCCCCAGACCATGCGAGTGGTATTTGTGGGTGAAAAGGTGTGTTGAATTTCCAGATCGTCACGCTTAAACGTGGCGTCACCGTTGCTGAAGCCGTCCGAGTCCTGCAAGCGCGCGTTAACTCTTTCTTCGGTGTGAAATGCTTTTACTGTCAATTCGCTGCCACCTTCAAGCACCCGACGCCAATTAAGCATCTCAAAATGGTTATCAGTCGTACGACTGGCTGGCCAAAAGTTATTATATTCGCCAGCTTGCCTGGAGCCGCCGTTATACCCGAACTGGAAATCTAACGTGTCAGTGGCAGATGCTTGATAAGCGGCTCTGAAATTAAAGGTTTGGATATTTTTATTATCGTATTTGTTCAATGTCCAGAACGTCACTTGTGACGTCGGATTATGAATCATACTGTCTTCGCCATTATCTTTACGTTCACTAGCAGTAATTTGGTAGCTCAGATTGCCGTTTTTGTTGCCGTAATAAAATATTCCTTCTGTGCGACTGGTGCCGTAGCTCACTGACGCTGAGGCCCCCTGAAAATCCGATGGATGGCGCGTGATAATATTGATCACACCTAAATAGGAGTTAGCACCATAGCTCGCCGAGTCTGGCCCGCGGATAACTTCAATGCGCTCGATGTCGTCCAAAACGATGGGTAAATCACTCCAATTGACGCCACCAAACAGGCCAGAATAGACCGACCTCCCGTCGATTAAAACTTGCATACGGTCAGAGGTCGTGGTCGTGACCATTCCATGGTACGCCACGGTGCTATCAGCGGAAAAGTAGGGGTCGGCGTGATAAGCGACGTACATACCGGGAACGAGTCGGAATACTTCGGATAAGTCCCAGGCGCCAGAATCACGGATCATTTGACGGTCTAACACGGTGACAGCTACCGGTGCCTCACTGACCGGTTGTGTGAGCCTGGAAGCGCTCAATACGACAGGGACATCGTCTAGAAAAATGGATTCGTCGTTGTTGGCTTTCGCTTGAGCTATTTGAATTTGAGGTAGCAAAAATAGCAAGATACTCAGCTTGGCTGGTATCCAACGGTGTAAAAAAGCAATTTTTCTGCGATGCGTCATCAACAAAATTATTTCCTTACTTCTTAGACTGGTATTACCTTTTGGGCGTTGCGGCAGTCCTAAGCGATAGCGATAAAAACAATATTCCAGAAATAATCCGGTTACAAATTGTGCGTACAACTGGTTTATAACACTTGCTGTACTGCAAATAGCTTACATATGTTCAGAGCATAAATGTGTCCGTGGAGAAAATCGATCAATTTTATTCAAGCGACGCCCCATTTGATGAAAAAACCACTAAATGCGGTCTTTTGTGTTCAATTTGTAATTATAACTCGCGGGCTTGGGTTCTTTGGCGGTATTGCAGTTCATCTTTGGAATGAATTTGTCTTGCTTAAAGCCTGTAAACCACCGACGCGACACGGTAGAATAGCGGGATGACTACAGAACTTAGTATTTCTCCCGCAAATGGAGACCAAGCAGCCCCTGCTACTCCCGCAGTACCTGGCGATCCACAATTTGTTCACTTACGCATCCATTCCGAATATTCGATCGTGGATGGATTGGTGCGCATTGATGATGTGATTAAGGCGGCGGTCAAAGACAAGCAGCCGGCGATGGCACTGACCGATTTGGCGAATTTATTTGCCATGGTCAAATTTTACAAAGCCGCGCGCGGTAAGGGGATCAAACCGATTGCAGGTTGCGACGCCTGGATCAGCAATGATGATGATCGCGATAAGCCTTCACGTCTGATGTTGTTGGTGAAAAACCGCAAAGGCTATTTACAATTGTGCGAATTGCTGGCGCAGGCCTGGTTGACGAATCAACATCGTGGGCGCGCAGAAATCCGTTACGAGTGGCTACAAAAAATTTATGAAGACGGTGATGGTGGCGGTCTGATCGCCTTATCAGGCGCGCATTTTGGCGATGTCGGGATTGCAATTGATAATGGCAATCTGGATTTGGCTGAGCGTTGCGCCGAACGTTGGAGCCGTATTTTTCCAGATCATTTTTATATCGAAGTGCAACGCGCCGGGCAAGCGAACATGGAAAACCATGTGCGCGCAGCGGTCATGTTGGGCAATAAACTGAAGTTGCCCGTGGTGGCAACGCATCCAGTCCAATTTATTAGCAAAGACGATTACACCGCCCACGAAGCGCGCGTGTGTATCTCCGAGGGCGATATGCTGGCGAACGGACGTCGTGTCCGTCGCTTTAACGAGCAGCAGTGTTTTAAAACGCAAGACGAAATGGCCGCATTGTTTGCGGATATTCCCGGGGCACTTAAAAATTCCGTTGAAATTGCGAAACGTTGCAATCTGACCTTGGAGCTTGGAAAACCAAAACTGCCTGATTTCCCGACGCCAGAGGGAATGACGATTAACGACTTTTTGGTGCATGAGGCTAAGCGCGGTCTGGAATTCCGTTTGGAACACTTGTTCCCCAATCCTGAGAAACGCGAGAAAGAGCGGGCCCGCTATGAAGCACGTCTGAAGTTTGAAACTGATACCATTATTAAAATGGGTTTCCCGGGATACTTCCTGATCGTTGCTGACTTTATTCAATGGGCAAAAAATAACGGCGTGCCGGTGGGGCCGGGTCGTGGTTCTGGTGCGGGTTCCTTGGTCGCGTATTCATTGCTGATTACCGATCTTGACCCACTTCAGTACAACTTGCTGTTCGAACGTTTCCTGAACCCAGAACGGGTATCCATGCCCGACTTTGATATTGATTTTTGTCAGGAAGGTCGTGACCGCGTTATTCAGTATGTGAAAGACCGTTACGGTAAAGATGCGGTATCGCAGATTGCTACCTTCGGAACCATGGCAGCTAAAGGCGCGATCCGCGACGTGGGCCGTGTACTTGACTTTGGTTATATGTTCTGTGATGGCGTCTCCAAGCTGATTCCGTTTAAACCTGGAAAGCAAGTCACGATTGCGGAAGCGATTGTGGAAGAACCTTTGCTGGCCGAACGTCAGGAAAACGAAGAAGAAGTCAAAACCTTGCTTGATCTGGCGCAGCAGGTTGAAGGTATCACTCGTAACATCGGTATGCATGCCGGTGGTGTGTTGATCGCTCCTGGTAAATTGACCGATTTCTGCCCGCTATACACGCAGGGTGGTGATTCTGGCGTGGTATCGCAATACGATAAAGACGACGTCGAAGCCGTCGGTCTGGTGAAGTTCGACTTTTTGGGTTTGACGACACTGACCATTCTTGATCGTGCTGTGCGCTACATCAAAATGCTGGATCCGGCGATGGCTGATTTTGATTTGGCTAAATTACCACTCGATGACAGAGCATCGTATGAATTGCTCACCAAAGCCAAAACGGTTGCGGTGTTCCAGCTGGAAAGTCGCGGCATGCAAGGCATGCTGAAAGACGCGCGTCCCGATCGCTTTGAAGACATTATTGCGCTGGTGGCGCTGTACCGTCCGGGTCCGATGGATCTGATTCCAGATTTCTGTAAGCGTAAGCATGGTGAGAAGTTTGATTACCCCGATCCGCGTACGGAAGGCATTTTGTCTGAAACCTACGGCATCATGGTGTATCAGGAACAGGTGATGCAGATGGCGCAGGTAGTGGGGGGCTACTCTTTGGGGGGCGCTGACTTATTGCGTCGTGCGATGGGTAAAAAGAAAGCCGAAGAGATGGCGGAGCATCGCCAGATTTTCCGCGATGGTGCCGCCAAAGATGGCTTGCCACAGGAAAAGGCTGACGAAATTTTCGATTTGATGGAAAAATTCGCGGGCTATGGTTTTAATAAATCCCATGCTGCTGCGTATGCTTTGTTGTCGTATCACACTGCGTACCTGAAAGCCCATCATCCCGCTGCGTTTATGGCGGCCAATATGTCATTGGCGATGGACGATACCGATAAGGTCAAAATTTTGGTTGAAGACGCATTAGATGTCTGTAAGCTTAAATTATTGCCGCCTGATATCAATCAATCT
Organism: Undibacterium sp. SXout20W; assembly: GCF_049340285.1. Classification (NCBI taxonomy): domain Bacteria; kingdom Pseudomonadati; phylum Pseudomonadota; class Betaproteobacteria; order Burkholderiales; family Oxalobacteraceae; genus Undibacterium; species Undibacterium sp. SXout20W. The sequence goes on from NZ_JBMPPH010000047.1 coordinate 13,206, forward strand.
GAATATCGTTTTGTGCCAGTTGGTGAGCCGGGTAAAAAATCGAACCAGATTCGTTATGGTCTCGGAGCAGTTAAAGGTTCCGGTCAGAATGCCATTGAAAATATTGTTGCTTCACGTGTGGCCGATGGCCCATTTAAAGATTTGTTTGATTTTTGTAAGCGCGTTGATAAACGGCAGGTCAATCGCCGTACGATCGAATCTTTGATTCGTGCCGGTGCGATGGATTGTCTGGGCAAAGATCGGGCGATTTTATTGGCAACCGTAAGTCTGGCGATTGAAGCGGCAGAGCAAGCAGACAAGGCCGCAAATCAAGTGAGCTTATTCGGTGATGACGATGACTTAATCCAGCCGCCACAATATATTGATGTGCCGCATTGGACGGATAAAAAAAGACTGACAGAAGAAAAGCTGGCACTTGGTTTTTATCTCTCTGGTCATTTGTTTGATTCGTATGCGCCAGAAGTACGTCAATTCATTAAAACCACACTGGCCAAAGTAGAACCTTCCAGAGATTTACGCTTGATTTGCGGCATCATCACGGGCGTTCGCACACAAATGACACAGCGTGGCAAGCTCATGGTGGTGACTTTAGATGATAGTACCGCTGTGGTCGAAGTGACGGTGTACAGCGAGTTGATGGAAGAATTTAAATCGTTACTGAAAGAAGATGAATTCTTGGCTGTCCTGGGCAAAGTATCAGAGGATCGTTTCTCTGGTGGCTTACGAATTTCTGCTGAAAAAGTCATGGATATCGGCCGCGCACGCGTCCAATTTTCTCAAGGTTTGCGATTAACTCTCACCGACAAAACAGACACTAAAAAATTGCAGGAGTTACTAAAGCCACATTTGAATGCCGACGGTTGTCCAGTCTTGATCTGTTATAAAAATGCCACCGCTAGTGCTGAGCTTTACTTGTCAGATCAATGGCGTGTCAATCCAGATGACAATCTGCGCCTGAGTTTGGGTGAGTGGCTTTCTCCTAAAAATGTCACTATTGAATATGCGTAAATGATGACTAAGTCTTCTGTACCAACAACAAGCCAGATACAACCGGAGCCGACGCCAGTCGATAACGCAGAATGGCGTCGTCGGTTGCCAGAACGGATTTTGATGTGGTTGCCGCTAAGTTTGTTTTTCCCCATCGGGTTCATGTACGCTGGAATTTTGTCGTTTTATCTGGCGCTCGTGATGTCGGGTGATTGGCGCACAAAAATCAACAATATTCGTTGTAACCCAATGTTGTTACCGATATTGGCATTGTCATTAGTGAGTATTGTGATTGCGATGACTCAAGACAAACCCGCGGAAATTGCGCAAGAATTTTGGCCAGGTTTTGGCCATTATCAGACGTATCTGTTTTTGCTTCCTTACTTGTCAGTCAGTGCTGGCGATTGGCAGCGGAAAGCATTGCTAATATTTTTTGCAGGGGCTGTCGTTGCATCAAGTTTATTTGTAGCAAATGCCTTGCATCTGTTACCGGACAACACGCTGTTTCATAGCTACGTGCATTATTTGGGTAATAAATCAATTTTGCTGGGAATGCTGTTAGCGATCGCTTCAGGATGGATGCTGCATGAATTACGATTACGTCAGGATCATCGTTGGTTAAGGATATTGGTATTGCTCTATGTAATCGGTGCATTGATTTTATTATCCAAGACGCGTACCGCAAGTTTGATGTTTATGCTCATGTGTGGCTTGATGCTCATGCGCAATTTTGACTGGTCGTGGCGTAGTCTGATTTTGCCGGTTGTGATGGCTTCTGCGTTGGTCGGGGGATGGAAATATGCCGTCAATCTTCCACCACCTGCCACTTGCGTGATAAATGCTGCCCATGCAGCACCGTGGGAAGTGATTAAGATCCGCGCCGTCTGCAGCATCCAGCAAGTCAGAGATTTTTCCGCTGGGCGTAAGATGGGTGAAGATGGCATGCGTTTAGAAATTTATAAAATTACTGCTGATATGATTGCTGAACAACCGTGGATCGGTCACGGTATTGCCTCTTGGATGCCGAACTATCAGCGACGTTCGCAAGGTTTAATCAGCAATTCTATGACAACGCCGCATAATGATTATTTGCTGTATGCCACTGAGTTGGGAATGGCGGGGGTGTTGGCACTCATCAGCATCTGGGTGATGCAACTTCGCACCGCTTATCAAATGGCGCGCAGCCATGACATTATGGACCGCGAAAGGGCAATGTTGCTGACGATGCTTACCGTTGCGATGATGCTTGGGGGTATGTTTAATGCTATTTTGCGCGATGCTGTGTTTGGGATGGCATTGATGATTTTACTGGCAATCCCGCTAGCCGGAGCGCGTAAATCTGCATAATTCCAGGCCCGTGATTTGCCGATGCAGTGAACCCCGCCCTGATGTCGACTTCTTTGTTGTTTAAATAAAAAATCGAGTACTGATGCGGGTCTTAGCGTAAAAATGTCTGTTAAGCCGCATTAAATATAAGACTTTACTTTTGGATCTATGAGCTTAATTAATAAAGAAACCATCGCAGTATTCCGACGGCTATGGGCTTCAGTGCAACCCTATCGCACCCGAATCTGGTGGGCGTTTGTGACGATGTTGGGAACCGCTCTGACTGAGGTTATGTTCCCTAAGGTACTGGGATACATCCTTGACCACGGATTTAAAAGCGGGCAAACCCATCTCAAATTGTGGATGGTGCCGGTTGCCATTATCGGTATTTTTTTGATTCGTGGTTTATGTACCTTTACGACAAGTTATGTGATGACCTGGGTATCGACCCGATTGCAAAACGAATTAAGGGCTAAAGTCTTCGATCGCATTTTGAATGTACCGATTAGTTTTTATCACTCTGAATCAAGCGGTCGCATTATCAACACGATAATGTTTGAGGCGCAGCAGATTGTTGAAATGTTGAAGGTCTCGATCACGACCTTGTTTCGTGATTCACTCACGGTCATTGTGTTACTGGCAGCGTTGCTTTGGCGGGATTGGCAATTGACGATTGTTGCCTTAATTTTGATGCCGGTTATGGCCTATTTGGTGCGTGGGGTTAGCAAGCGGTTGCGCCGTCTCAATCAAAATCAGTTGAGCGTAAATAATGAATTAACCCAGATTATCGAAGAGGCCACACGAGCTAGTCAGGTGATCCGGATTTTTGGTGGACAGAAATACGAACAAGATCGCTTCGAAGCAAAGAACGAAAAGCTCCGCGGTTACGCGATGCGAACCACGGTCGCGGTTGCGTCAACGACGCCTTTAACCCAATTGGCGGCTTCGTTTGCGGTGGCGGTGGTGATTATGGTCGCGGTATCGCAGGCCGCGAAAAATGCGACTACGGTCGGTCACTTCGTTGAGTTCGTCAGTTTAATGATGTTATTGCTCACGCCTTTAAAGCGTCTGGCGGATTTGAATGGGCCTATGCAACGTGGCATGGCAGCATCTGAATCGGTGTTTGCCTTAATTGATACCGATGTCGAGGCTTCTGGTGGTCAGGTGTTGGACCAAAGAGCGCAGGGACAACTTGAGTTTGTGCACACCAGCTTCTCCTACCCAGATCAGGAACAAGAGGCGCTCAAAGATATTAACCTCAGCGTGAAGCCGGGTGAAACCATCGCGCTTGTTGGAATGTCAGGCGGCGGCAAGACGTCACTAGTGAATCTGGTACCGCGTTTTTATGCGCCTGTATCCGGCGATATCTTGCTTGATGGTCAGTCATTGAACGATATTTCCCTCGTAAGCTTACGTCAACAAATCGCGATGGTGAGTCAAAACGTTGTGTTGTTTGACGATACGGTCGCCGCTAATATTGCTTACGGTGATGAAAATCCCGATCAGCGGCGAATTGACGATGCGGTGCGGGCTGCGCATCTGACTGACGTCGTCCGGGATTTGCCAGACGGGCTCAATACCGTGATTGGTGACAATGGGATGCGCTTATCAGGAGGGCAGCGACAACGTCTGGCGATTGCTCGTGCCATTTATAAAGATGCACCTATCCTGATTCTGGACGAAGCAACTTCCGCGCTCGATAGTGAGTCTGAGCGTGCGGTTCAGGCTGCATTAGATGGATTAATGGAAGGCCGTACTACACTCGTGATTGCGCATCGTTTGTCGACGATTGAGCGCGCCAACCGGATTGCGGTGCTGGTCGGCGGTGAAATCGTCGAAATCGGCAGCCACGCCGAATTGCTGCAAAAAGAAGGTGTGTACGCTAATTTATATCGTTTGCAATTTGCCGAATAAGCCAAGCTAGATAATTTCTACATTATAAATACTCAAACCCATCCAGAATAGGAGAGGTCAAGATGCTGCCAATTTCACGTTTTCCGGTCCCAGAGTTGAAAGATTTACCCGAAGACATACGGGAGAAAATAGTGGCGGTGCAAGAAAAAGCCGGTTTCGTACCGAATGTTTTTTTGACGCTCGCGCATCGTCCGGATGAATTTCGTGCTTTCTTTGCCTATCACGACGTGCTTATGCTCAAGAAAACGGGAAACTTGAGTAAAGCTGATCGTGAAATGATCGTTACCGCCACCAGCGCAAAAAATCAGTGTTTGTATTGCGTTGTAGCACATGGCGCAATTTTACGTATCTACACCAAAAATGCACTTATCGCCGACCAGGTTGCTGTCAATCATCTGAAGGCAGATATCACCCCGCGTGAAAAAGCGATGCTTGATTTCGCCATCAAAGTTTGCCTCGATTCTCAAAGTGTGGGTGACAGCGATTATGCGCTCTTGCGAAGTCAAGGGTTTGATGACGAAGATATCTGGGATATTGCCGCTATTACCGCTTTCTTTGGTTTATCGAATCGGATGGCAAACGTGATTTCTATGCGTCCGAATGATGAATTTTTCACGATGGGACGCATGCCTCGATGAGCTTGCTTAAGTCTTCGGCAAATGAGGCGTCGCCACGGCTTTTAATCATCAGTCCTAACTGGATTGGTGATGCCGTCATGGCACAACCCTTGTTGCAACTGCTGAAATCGCAATATCCTCCCTGCGTTATTGACGTGCTGGCGCCGACTGCTGTCGCGCCGGTATGGAGAATGATGTCTGAAGTAGCGACCGTGCTGGAAACGCCTTTTCAGCATGGTGCTTTGCAATTAAGTGAACGCTGGCGTTTTGCCAGGTTGCTTCGTCAGCGCGCCTATGCCGCGGCGTATATTCTGCCCAATACGCTGAAATACGCATTAGTGCCGTGGATGGCAGGTATTAAAAAACGCATTGGTTATAAAGGTGAAAGTCGCTACGGTCTCATCAATACGATGCATTTTGATACCAAAGCACAGCCACGGGCAATGGTACCGTTTTATGCCGCACTTGCATTTGCGCCCACACCTCAAGCACCTGCACCTGTCCCTAAGCCTCGGTTATCTGTCACGATAGAACAGGCACAAGACGCATTTGCTCACGTCGGTTTATCGATGACGAAACCTTTGGTCTGCTTTGCCCCTGGTGCCGAGTTCGGTAACGCCAAGCGTTGGCCAGTCAGCCATTTTGCAGAATTGGCCCATAAGATTTTGCAGGATTTTCCTGAAATGCAAATCGCTTTGATGGGCTCGCCAAAAGATGCTGCTATTTGCCAGGAAATTCAACAGTTGTGCCCATCCGTCCATCAACTTGCAGGTAAGACCAACCTGCAGCAAGCTGTTGCCTTAATGTCGGCCGCAAATGTCGTGGTAAGTAACGATTCAGGATTGCTCCATATTGCATCGGCCTTAAATCGCAATGTGATGGCGATCTACGGTTCCACTGACCCTGATCATGCACCTCCATTTTCAGATGTGGCAGCGTCTTTTTCTTTGCGCTTACCATGTGCCCCATGTAAACAACGTGAATGTCCGTTAGGGCACCATGATTGCATGCAAAAGCTCGATGCCAATCTGCTCTGGCAGCCTCTGAAACCTTTGTTGGCGTCAACCAGCCAACGTATTTAATTCAAGAAATGATGCAGCAAACCCGAGTATTAATGGAACGAGCCGCTGGAGAAGATTTGCCTGCCTGGGAGGTGCTGAATACCTCATTCCAGCTTCTTCATATTGCCAAAGGCCAGGACGTCTTTTCTGCTGGTGAGTGGCAGCCCTATATTTATGTCGTTCGTACCGGGATAGTCAAACTGACTTATTTGAGTGAAGACGGACAAGAATGGATTAAATCTTTTATTGGCGAAGGTGATTTTTTCGCATGTCCGAATGTTTTGATTGCGGGCTTAAAAACCGATTATTTTGCCACCGCTATTGAGGATTGTGAGATTGAGCAAATTGATTCAGTCTCCATGAAAAAACTGACTGATCACTATCCGGTATGGCAAAAAGCGATTCGCCAACTGTTAGAGTGGCATATCGTCAGAAAAGAATTACGTGAACGTGAACTGTTGACGATGTCGCCGGAAGCACGTTATCAGTCGTTCTTAAAAACGTATCCCAATGTCGCCGCAAGAATACAGTTGAAAGAAGTTGCACAGTACTTGGGTGTCACTGCCGAGGCACTCAGCCGGATTCGTAAGCGTATGCAAGCGTAAGCAATGAATGATCTGCGAACCGGGCGCTAGATTCAATTCGAATATACAGGAAAGGAAATCCGAATTTTTCCGATGCAACGAGCATCTTTCATCATCCAAAGTAGTCATCGCAGATGCGTGGACAGATGCTTAGCCAGATGCGACGTTTAAAGTGAAGGCACCACGCCTTGCCTCGCTATTGATGCTTGGGAGAATATCGACCGATCTCCGGCCGATGTCAGTGTTACCACCATCACTTTCATTTTCATTTTCACTTTCACCTTCACCTTCACCTTCACCTCTAGCATCCGATGATCACGCGAACCGTTGGGCTCCAGATGATTTAGGTGCGAAAAATAAAGGTGATCGTGTCATCTATTTTTCAAAAACATAGGTGCCTGGGGCAGCTCCTAAATCGCTGTCAGGTTGTAATGCCTTGATTTGTTTTTCAGTAGAATGTTTTTTTAACCAATTTTGCCAGAATATCCACCACGATCCTTGTTCTGTCTGCGCTTCTGCTTGCCACACATCGGGATCATTGTATGTTTGATTTCGCATACTTTCTGGTAAATATTGATAGCTGCGGTGAGCATGCCCTGGCTCAGAAACTATTCCCGCATTGTGACCACCGGATGCTAGTACGAATTCTACGGGCGCATCCGTTAAAACATGGATTTTATATACAGATCGCCATGGAGAAACGTGATCCTTGGCAGTGCCTACAACAAACATTGGCACATGGATGTTGTTGAGCGCAATAGCGTGACCATGCACTTCGTAATGTCCTTTGGCCAAATCATTATGTAAAAATAATTGCTTCAAATATTCACTGTGCATGCGATAGGGCAAGCGCGTCGTGTCGTTATTCCAGGACATCAGATCGTTGGGTTCTGTACGCAATCCTAATTGATAATCGCGCATAATTTTCGACCAGATTAGATCTCTTGAATTGAGTAACTGAAATGAACCCGACATTTGTTTGCCATCCAGATAGCCTTGTTTCCACATTAAAGCATCTAGCATCGCTAGTTGGCTTTCGTCAATGAAAAGACCTAATTCTCCAGGCTCACTGAAGTCTGTTTGCGCTGCTAACAAAGTTACGCTTGCGATGTTAGCAATGGCAGGGTGGCCACCGTCCCCTTTGCTATTTTCTCTGTCTATTGCTGCTGCACCAATGGCGAGCAAGGTACCGCCGAGGCAATAACCGATGCTATGAATGGCGCGCCCTTTGACAATCTTGTGGGCGGCTGACAAGGCTGCATATAAACCTTGATCCAGATAATCATTCATCCCGAGGTTGCGATCATCCTTGTCTGGATTTCTCCAGGAAATCATAAATACTGTGTGACCTTGTTCCACCAGAAACCGTACCATAGAATTATGGTGTGACAAATCCAGAATGTAGTATTTCATGATCCATGACGGCACGATCAGCAACGGTTCTGCATAAACTTTATCCGTTTGCGGCGCATACTGAATTAACTCGATCAGGTGATTGCGGAAAACCACCTTGCCCGGGGTTATCGCGACATCATGACCCGGTTGATAGCTTGGTTGATCAATCGGATGCTCATGGTCATGTTGGTAAGGGATTTCTAAGCCCATATCCTGAAGAAAATGCACTAATCCAGAGACAAGATTTTTACCTCCGCTAGCCGAACTTGCTGCAAAGACTTCAGGGTTGAGTAATGGACTGTTTGATGGGGATACCACATCTAATAATTGCCTGGCCATGAAATTAACCACATCCTCGTGGTGTTCAGTCATCCCGCGAACACCAGCTGTGGCATGCTGCCAAAAATCCTGTGTTTGCAAGAATGCCTTACTCATCACGTTGTACGGCCATTGTTCCCATCCTTTGTCAGCAAACCGCGAATCAGCAGATTTCGGTACTGCTGTGCCACTTGCTGCGCCATCGTCACCACCCAACTGCACTGATTTTGCGACACTTTGTTTTAAAAAAACTGGCCATTCTGCGGCTTGCCGCTGAAGCAGACCGGTTAATTCCATTTGCTTTCCCGGCGACGTGGCGATATGCATTGCCCAATCCATCCAAGCCAACGTAATGCTTGCAGGTGAAATACCTCCGGTCAGTTTGGCGATATGGTTTTGCAGTGCCATGTCTAATGGATTGATCGGCATAATTTCACCGGTCATATTGGAAATTACAGCATCAGCCTGCGCAGAGGCTGGCTCGACAGTTGATAGGTCAGCGTTTTTATTGCTCATCGTAATTCCTTTGGTGGTGATCTTTGATTGTTGCAAAGTTATTCACAGTATGAATTGATTCTGATCAATTTGATTGTGCATACACAGCAATACACTGTGATGACTATCTTTAGGGTTCACTATGAGAAATTTTGATTTCCGACTAGCTTATCGGCTACATCGAGAACTATTTGCAGGCTATTTGCCGCAGGAAGTTCTGTGTTTTAGGGGTAAAAAAGGCGCAAAAGTCTCCAAAATACGTTTATATGCACAGAGTTTGATTTGTATCAATCTATTGGCGATGAGTCCTTTTTGTTGGTCAGCAGAGTCGTTGCAACAAGCATGGGAGATGGCCTTAACGCGCGATCATACAGTTGCTGCGTCGCAATATAAACAGCAGTCGGCGCAGCATCAACTTTCAGCTGCGCAAGCCAATTATTTACCCAAAGTGACGTTAGAGACGGGCTATCTACGTACCGAATATGAGCCGGCAGCGAAACTCAATATTCCTGCTTTGCCGTTTTTGCAAGGCGTCGCTTTGCCGTTTGCGCAGGATTCAGCTTATTACGGTGGCGTGACGGTATCTGCCCCAATTTTCACCAGTGGGAAAATCTCTTCGGGTGTCGCTGCAGCCAAGGCGATCGCCGATGCCACAGAGGCGCACACAAATTTAACCCGTAGTGATCTCAAATTAGCGGTCGCGCAGTCATATATCGGTGTGTTACGAGCGCAACATGCGGTCACTGTGTCGATCAGCTACATCAATGCGGTTAGCAAGCATGCAAGTGATGTGCAGGAATTATTCGAGCATGGTTACGTCGCTAAACATGATTTATTAGCGACCCAGGTGACTTTAGCGAATGCCCGACAAATGGGACTGCAAGCGAATAATGCGCTGGAGCTGGCACGTGCTGCGTATAACCGCTGGATGGGGCGGCCGTATGAGCAGCCAGTTGAATTGCAGGATGTGGCTGTGGATATTGCCTCCCCAACTTCTTCAAATCTGCTTGATTTGCTGAAGACAGCCAATGAACAGCGACAAGAATTACAAGAACTGTCCAAGCAAAGTGATGCCTTTAGAAATCAGGCATCCAGTGTCAGCGCCGGACACTTGCCGCAACTCGGTATCAGTGGTGGTTATAGCAAACTTCAAAATAAATATCTTTCTGAAGATAAAGGATGGTGGGTCGGTGTCGTGATGAAATGGGATTTATTTGATGGCGGCTTGATCCGACAACAAGCATCGGCATTGTCTGCCAATGCGCAAGCCGTGGCAGAAATGGCCGACGACGCCAGGGAGCGAATTGCATTGCAAGTGCGCCAATCGTGGTTGTCGCATCAGGAAGCGAATGCGCGTATGCAATTGGTCGACAAAGCCGCCGAGCAAGCGGATGAAAGTCTGGCGTTGGCGCGAGAGCGTTATCGCTCCGGTTTGGGGCCAAACAGTGAGGTTCTGGACGCTGAAGCGAGCCGTCTGCAAGCGTATTCAAACCGTGATAACGCCATTTATGACCGTGAATTAACGCGTTTGCAATTGGCGCATGCAGCGGGTTCCTTATAAGTATTGCCAACTCAAAGAAACCGTAAAAACCATGCGCAACACAACGCAAATATAAGCAACACCACACAGCATTATCTAGAAAGTGAAAATGGAAAATAAAAATAAACTGTTAGGGCCGGTACTCATCGGTATTGCCGTTGCGGTGATCGGTGGCGGCTTGTTTTATTATTTTGCTGAAAGTCGCAAATTACCTGAAGGTCTGATTCCAGCCAATGGCCGGATAGAGGGTGATCGCATCGTCGCCGCTGCAAAGTATCCGGGGCGTGTCAGTAAAATGTTTGCCAAAGAAGGCGACAGCGTCAAATCAGGCGACGTCGTTGCTCAGCTTGAAGATGAAAGTTTTCAAGCGAAACTTGAACAAGCGCGCCAAGCCCATCAAGGCGCTGACGCGCAACTAAAAGCAGCGCAAGCCAACCTGGAAATTGCCCAAAAAGAAGTTCCGATGGGCGTCAGCGTGGCGGATGCAAGTGTGAGTCAGGCTCAAGCGATGTGGGTTAAAGCGAATGCCGTTGAAGTACAAGCGAAACTTGATGCCGCCCGAAACAAGGATTTATTTGAACGCGGTGTGATAGAGCGCCATCGTTATGAACAAGCCGAGCTCGCCTGGCAAGTGGCGCAGTCGGATGTTAAAGCAGCACTCGAAGCTGTCAATCGGGCAAAGCAAGGCCTGTCGCAAGCCGGTCTCGGTAACGATAAGGTTAAAGCCAAGCAACAAGACGTCGATGCCTTGCGCGCTCAACGTGATCGTGCTGCGGCCGCCGTGACTGAGGCAGAGTCAGTATTGGCTGATTTAGTGATTAAATCCCCAGGTAACGGCGTCGTGTTGACGCGGTTACGTGAGCCCGGTGAAGTAGTGATGCCTGGTGGTGCCGTTTTAGAAATTGTCGACCTCGACCATTTGTATTTAAAAGTATATGTACCAGAGTCAAAAATTGGCCAATTACGTTTAGGTTTGCCGGTCAGAATTTATACCGACGCCCAACCAGATCAGTTTTATGATGCGACGGTAAGCTACATCTCTTCGCGGGCTGAATTCACTCCAAAAGAAGTGCAGACGACAGATGAGCGAGTCAAACTCGTGTATGCCGTTAAATTAGTCATTGCCAAAAATCCAGAACACAGGTTGACACCAGGTATTCCAGCTGATGCAGTTATACGCTGGAAAGAAAGTGTTGCCTGGCAAAAGCCTCGTTGGAATTGATGGCTAATTCGGTGATGACTCTGGAAAATACAATACGGCCAGCAGAAGCGAGTGTGGCTGACGCATCACGTTTAGTCGTTAATGCACAAAATTTAATGAAACGCTATGGCGATAGCGTCGCTATGGATGGCATATCTCTGCAAGTAAAGGCCGGAGAAATTTATGGCTTAATCGGCCCAGATGGCGCTGGTAAAAGTAGTTTGTTGAAGGTTGTGGCTGGCGTGTTGGCGCACGATGCAGGTGAATTGCGGGTATTCGACTGTCTGATTGATTCTGAAAAAAGCAGTGAGCTGATCAAAGACAGAATTGGCCTGATGCCTCAGGGCTTGGGGCAAAATTTATATGGCGATTTATCGGTCGAGGAAAATATCGACTATTTTGGTGGCTTACGCTTATTGAGCAAACCGGAATTAAGTGCGCGTAAAGAATCGCTATTGCGCAGCACCCGACTGGATAAATTTCGTGATCGACCGATGAAGAACTTGTCGGGCGGTATGAAGCAAAAGTTAGGCTTGGTCTGTACCTTAATTCATGAACCCAAACTGGTAATCCTCGATGAACCCACGACAGGTGTTGATCCGGTGTCGCGGCGTGAGTTTTGGAGCATATTGGGACGTTTACTTAAAGAGAAAGGCATTACCGCCTTAGTTTCAACCGCATACATGGATGAAGCGAGTCGCTTTCATCGTGTATCGCTGATGAATGCCGGCAAAATTCTCGCCTCTGGCGACCCGGACCAACTTAAATCACTGGCAGTTGGCACGGTCATCAGCAGCACTTGCGTTAATCCAAAACAACAAGTGGAAGCGGTAAAGCGCCTGGCACAACACTATCCACAAATGGAAGTGCTCGGACAAGAGATCCGGGTTTTTGTTGATCAGGCGAATCCGGTCGTTGCTGCCGCGGATATCACTCAATGTCTTACACAGATACCGCAGCAATTGACAGAGGTACTTGAGCCAGAACTGGAAGATATTTTTATTGCTTTACTACGCCAAAAACATTTGGATAAGACGGTTCAGAAAAAGGCATCGCAACCCACAGCGGAGCGCCATCAAGACCAAGGCCTGGCGATCGAAGCAGAAAACCTGAGTCGGACGTTTGGTGAATTTAAAGCCGTTGATCAAGTAAGTTTCAAGGTAAAACAGGGAGAAATTTTCGGGTTGCTTGGTGCCAATGGGGCCGGTAAAAGTACCGTCATTAAAATGTTGACAGGGATCTTGAGTCAAACCGCAGGCAAGGGCAATGTTGCTGGCGCAGATGTACGGACATCTGGACGGCAAATTCGCGAGCGCATAGGGTATATGTCGCAAGCCTTTTCTTTATATCTGGATTTGACGGTACTGGAAAATATCCGCCTATATGCCGGTATCTATGGTCTGACACGTCAAGAGACTGCCGCCAGAATGGATTGGATCCTCGATATGGCAGGTTTGCGACCGTTTGGGAAGGCCTTGACTGGTAGTCTGCCGATGGGATTGCGACAAAGGTTGGCATTGGGATGCGCGCTGATCCATCGACCACAGGTATTATTTTTGGACGAACCCACTTCGGGCGTTGACCCGATTGGGCGTCGTGCTTTTTGGGAAGTACTTTTCCAATTGTCGCGTGAAGAAAATGTGACGATACTCGTGACTACCCACTATATGTCAGAAGCCGAACATTGTGATCACATTGCACTGATGTATGCTGGCCGGGTTGTTGCGGATGCGTCGCCAGATAAGCTCAAAGCGGACGTCGAAGCTGAGGCGGGAAAGCTCGTCGAGATTCAAACAAATGACCCACAAGCGGCACTTGATTTGTTGCAAGCCTCTGGGCACGCAAGTGCAGCGTTATTTGGCGCCAGGGTGCATGTATTGCTGGCGCATTCAGAGAGCGACATGCAAAAAATTTCTGTGTTATTAAAGCCTTTGGGAGACATTAAAATTTCACCTAAAAAGTTATCAATGGAAGATGTGTTCGTTCATATCGTCACACGGCTCGAAGCAAAAGATGCGCAGTCTAAAGGAGTCCGGCCATGAATTTGCATCGCATCCGCGTGGTTGCCTATAAAGAATGGCGTGAGATTATTCGGGATCGCTTATTTTTTGCCTTAGCGTTTATCGTGCCCTCGCTGCTGATGCTGCTGTTTGGGTATGGTCTGTCGTTGGATGTAGAAAATATCCCATTAGCAATCGTCGATTATGATCAATCAGTGAGTTCTCGTGACTATGCGCATCATTTTACGGATTCCAGATATTTCTCGTTCAAAGGGTATGCTGCGCGGGAAAAGGACGTAGAAAAACTTCTCATCGACAATAGTCTGCGTGCGGTGATCGTGATCCCTCCACAATTCGGAGAAAATCTTCGGGGTGGCAGAGCCGCCAATGTACAAACCTGGATCGACGGCACCTTTCCCTTTCGTGCGTTGACGGCGAAAGGTTATGTGAATGCAATTAATGCAGCGATTAATCTCGACAATATTGCCACTTATATTTCTGGGCTAACCGGTATGAGTGAGGAAAAAATTCGTAGCATTGCACAGCCAGTCAAATTAGAAACCCGCTACTTATACAATCAAGAAGTGAAAAGCATCTGGTCGATGGCGCCCAAATTGATCATGGTAATTTTAATGCTGTCGCCACCATTTTTGACTGCGCTAGGCGTTGTCCGGGAAAAAGAATCAGGTGCTATTTACAATGTGTACTCATCGACTTTATCGCGTGGTGAATATCTGATTGGCAAGCTTCTACCTTACGTCGGTATTTCGGTTGTCAATGCTTGCGCGTTGGCCACTTTCGCATTGCTATTGTTCGGCGCACCCTTCAGAGGTGATCCGCTGTTCTTTTTATTGTCGACGATTTTGTACGTGATTTGTACTACCGGTATTGGGCTGCTGGTGTCGGTTGTCGTGAACACGCAAGTTGCAGCGATGGTTGGAACCTCGATAGTGACGGTCGTGCCCGCCGTATTATATTCAGGCATGATTATTCCGATTCCTTCGTTATCGGCAACAGCCGCCGTCATTGCACATGTTTTACCTGGAATGTATTACGCGGAAATCGTGATAGGGAGTTTTTTAAAAGGTGTTGGCTTTACTTCTTTATGGATGGATATGCTGATTTTGGCACTATATGCGACCGCCTTGTTTGCCGCCGGATTTCTGGCATTTCATAAACGCCCAAATCGTTGAAATGCGGAGAAAGACATGAATTTTATATTTAGCCGTGTTTGGTGGAGTCGTCTACAGGCAATGGCCTGGAAAGAGTTGCTGCAATTATTGCGTGACCCTATTTTGCTAGTTTTTGTTTTGTATGCATTTACTGCCGATATTTATAACGCTGCCACTGGTGTCTCGTTTCAGCTTAATAATGCCGCATTGGTTTTATTTGATCTTGATCATTCTATTGCCTCACGGGAGTTGGCCGGACGATTTATGCCGCCGGAATTTCACTGGATCGGTGGAATTCATCATGCCGAACAAGGCCAGAAACTATTAGATGATGGTAAAGCAATGGCAGTATTGGATATACCGCCGGGGTTTGGTGTTGCAATGGCACGTGGAGAAAATAAGGCGGTGCAATTGCAGATTGATGCTGCCAATTCTGTTCAGGGCTTTCTGATGTCCGTCGATGCGACACAAATCATTGCCCGTTATGGTCTTGAACAAGCGGCGGTGAGATTGGGTATTGACGGCGCAGGAGCAATCGATATGCCATCGATTAATAATGCAACGCGTGTTTGGTTTAATCCAAATCAGAATGATGCATGGTTCATGGGGATTTCTGAGCTACTTAATGTGGTGACCTTATTTTCTATGCTGTTGCCGGCAGCGGCGATGGTGAGAGAAAAAGAGCGCGGTACGATAGAGCAATTACTTGTCTCACCGTTGTCACCTTTGCAGATTATGATACCGAAAATCATTGCGATGGTTGCCGTTATTTTAGGTGGCACAGCGCTAGGGTTATTTGGGGTGTTAGTGCCCGTTTTTTCGATTCCGGTTGTTGGTAGTTTGTGCCTGTTCTTCGTCCTCAGTACTTTGTATATCAGTACCTTGGCTGGGATCGGTATTTTGATCGCTACGGTAACGAATAATATGGCGCAGGCAGGCATGATGGTGATTTTAATTTTGGCGCCAATGATGTTTTTGTCCGGTGCCTGGACGCCACCGGAGGCAATGCCTGTCCTGATGCGACTCGGCATGTACGCATCACCTTTGTATTATTACATTAATGCCAGCTATGGAATTTTGATGAAAGGCGCTGGTTTGATGGTGCTGTGGCCGATGTTTTTGGGAATATTGCTGATTGGCATCCTTGTCAGTGCCGTCACGATCGCCAAGTTTAAAAAGCAATTTGGTTGAAATAATTCAAACATATAATAAAAATAAGCAGTTTAAAAAAGTAGTTTAAATAAGTAGTTTAAATAAGCAGCTTAAATAAGCAGCGCGAGTTCAATTTTGAAGTGCAAGCGTATTTTTGAAGAATACCTGATTGGGTGTAAGGTATCCTAATCTTTTTCTTGGTCGATTATTCAGTCTATTCATGGCGTGATCAATCTCCTGTTGTGTAA